>JBARNL010000535.1:0-10734 GCA_049802955.1 Candidatus Angelobacter sp. | reverse complement strand
CGTTGGAGGTGATGGCTTGTGGATGTGCCGTCGTTTCAAATTCGGGACCGAATGTCGAGTGGCTTTTAACGGTCACATTCGCTCAGTTAGCCCGGCCTACCCCCGGCGATCTGGCGGAGGCCATTCTTGAACTGCTGACAAACGAGCAACTCCGCCTGAAAAAGAGGACCGCGGGCATTGCTTTTGCGGAGTCTACAGATTGGGAAACGGAAATCAAGGCGATTGAGCGCGGTATGTATAAAGGTTTGGCAATTCCCGCCATGGATGAATGCACTGTCTAGAAAATTGTTATGCGTCGTCCTGGGAGGGAATGGCTTTCTTGGGCGGCGTCTCTGCGGAGCAATGCTTGAAGCTGGTTTTCGAATTCGGGCAATATCCCGTTCCGGCATGCCGAAGGGGCAACCGGAAACGTGGTGCTCGGACGTGGACTGGGTATCAGCTTCTCTAGGCACGGAAGCCTGCGCTTTGGCCCTTCAAGAGGCCGATCTTATCGTCCACCTCGCCAGCACAACTTTGCCTTCAACCTCAAATTCAGACATTGCATATGATCTTGAATCAAATGTGATTGGCACAATAAAGACCTTGGAGGCTGCGTCTATCCTTGGTGTCAGGCGAATGGTTTTTGTTTCCTCGGGTGGCACCGTTTATGGTCCGGCGCGGGAAATTCCAATTAACGAACACCATCCAACCGAGCCGATCTGTTCTTACGGCATTCATAAGCTTGCAATAGAAAAATATCTTCAGCTCTTTCGATCTCAAAATCGTTTGGATTCCATTGTGTTGCGGGTTTCAAATATGTATGGGGAATCGCAGGGGTGTGGCAGGCCATTGGGGGCAATCGCTCATTTTACGGCCCGCGCCGTGGAGGGGACGCCCATCCAAATCTGGGGGGATGGAACAATCACGAGGGATTACGTGTACGTAGACGATGTTGCCAGTGCTATTTTGAAATCGGCAACTTACGAAGGCACGGAACGAATGTTTAATATAGGCAGTGGCCGGGGTACTTCGCTGAACGAGATTTTGGATATGATTCGTCTGCGTCTTCAAAAGCCAGTTATTGCGAATTATCAGCCAGCGAGAGGCTTTGACGTGCCTGAAAATATATTGGACCCAAAAAGAGCAAAGCGCGAACTCGGCTGGCGTCCAGAAGTTTCTCTGGAAACAGGCTTGGATCGAATGATTCGATCAGTTCAGTCCAGGCTCGCCGCGCGTGTCTAATAGCAATGCAATCTGATACTCACACAAAATCGGCGGGCGCCTCGACCGTGTTTCTTCTGTTGCTGGTTGCGGGCATGTATTTCCCCAGCGCTGCATCGGAGCGTTTTTCTGTTTTTTCCTTGTCGGCATTTGTGATTGTCCTGATTTTGTTGCTGTTGCTTGTTTTTCGAAAGAAGGGCCACCCCGCGTTTTTACCGTGTCTGGCTTTGCTGTCCATCACTCCGCTTTTACTCTTATTTACGGTTACATCCGGCCTCGCAACCCTGAAACTGGGCGCTCTTTTTCAGTATGCGGTCCTATCTGTCATGTTGATTGCGAGCTTTCGTGACATCATCCTCCCCAACTGGTTTGGCAGGCTTTGGATCTGCATCAATGTAATCAATATTTTCGCCGGGTTCGCAATTGTTGCCGGTTTTCAGCCCGTGAACGACTTCATCGTTGCCCATTATTCCACGGCCTATGATGACCTTGTGGCCAACATGGTCAGCTGGCACAAACCAGTATTAACATTTGGAACTCACTCGCTGGCGGCATTTTTCCTTTATTTGTTCTTCTGGCTGAACCTGCAGGGGTACAAGCGTAAACGCCAGAAGCGGTTTCTTGTCTTTGCACTTTGTTACATCTTCCTGACCGCGTCTCTTCTTTCAGTATCAGCGCTTGTGTTCGCCGCCGTGGGGATTTGCCAGCTTGTGTTTCTTTTCTGGTCATCAACCACTTATAAATTTGTAACGGCTGTCGGAATGTTGTGCGTCCTGGTGATTATGATAGCGTTTTGGGGCAGCGCTTTTCGCTGGCGGGATTCAGTCGATGTTGTTCAGGGAATTCTTCAAGATCCAGGCTCGGGGCTAACGGGCAGGCTTTTACCGGGCGGAACCATGTACGAAAGCCTTCAATACCTGAAAAGCCATCCCTTTTCGCCTGTGGGAGCAAGCATTCGAGAAGGCATTGTATTCGGCGATGATGGTCCTCTCGAATACGTCCTGCGAGGATCAGTCCTGCTCCTGTTGCTCATCTATGGTGGATTATTTTACTTTCTGCGCAGAAATCTCCTCCTTAAAGCTGACGCCTATTTTCTTTTTGCTGCAATTGTCGTTTTTGAGATGGGATACACCACTCTGATTAACATCAGGGCACTTTATTTGATCCCCTTTTTTTGTGCGTATCTGAACAGCCTCGCTGGCGATCGATCCAAACATATAGAAATGCCTAACGCCACATGATCCGTGTCGGCGCATTCACCACTGGAAAAAATGTTCCCGCCTCGCGCTTTCGCGTTCGGCAGTATATTAGCGACCTCAAGCAGTATGGCGTTGAGCTTTCAGAGTTTTACCCCCGTGCTGGCGGATATCCGCCGGAGCGGAAATGGACGAGGCCTTTTTGGGCCGTTGCATCTCTGGCGGGCCGCATGCCGGATATTGTCCGGTCCTTCAATTACGATGTCACGCTTCTCCAGCGCGAGATGCTTTCAACCTTTCTGACTCTGGAGCCCTTCACGAAACGTCCGCGCGTGCTGGACGTGGATGATGCGATCTGGCTGAATCGTGGCACTTCATTCGCGCGCAAATTGGCGGCTATCTCTGACGCAGTGATTTGCGGAAATTCTTTTCTGGCAGAATACTTCCGGCAGTGGAATTCGAACATTACGATTTTGCCGACTGCCGTCAATACCAAACGTTTTGCTCCACTCGCGGCTAAGCCTTTCGGAGACTCGCCGGTCATTGGCTGGTCGGGGAATCGCAGTGGGTTTACGGACCTGAAGATGATAGAAGCTGCGTTGCGCACGGTTCTGGCTAAATACCCGAAAGCACGGCTCCGCGTAATGGCCGACGAACGCCCGGCTCTTGACGTCCCCGCGCACCAGTTGGAATTTGTGCCGTGGTCGCCCCAGGTTGAAGTCCAGACAATCCAGAGTATGGATGTTGGAATTATGCCGCTTCGGGACACGCTCTGGAGCCGCGGCAAATGCTCTTACAAAATGCTTCTTTATATGAGTTGTGGCGTTCCAGTGGTGGTTTCGCCGGTGGGAATGAATGCTGAAATTCTGGAACTGGGCTCCATTGGCGAGGCCGCTAACGGCACTGACGATTGGATCGGCGCTCTGGAAGCAGTCATTGATAATCCAAAGGGGGCGGCAACCATGGGCGAACAGGGCAGGGAAGTCGCGCTCAAACATTTTAGTGTTGAGGCTTTGGCAAAGAAGTTCGCCGGTGAACTCCTTCGGGTTGCCGGTTGTCGATCAAAGGTTGCGCCCTATGGGTCGAATCGATAACCAATGCGCGTGATGCACGTAATTACCGGGCTGTCTACCGGCGGGGCCGAAACCATGTTGCTGAAGTTTTTGTCAGCCGCGTCGGGAAGCATGGAACATGTGGTGGTATCCCTGAGCGACGAGGGGACCATCGGGCCACGGATTGCTTCGCTGGGTGTTCCGGTCCATTGCCTGGGATTGAAGCGGAACTCGCCGAACCCATTTCAAGCTCTTTCCATCCTGCCGCTGGCTCGGCGCATCGATCCGCAACTATTCCAGGGATGGATGTATCACGGCAACCTCATGGCTAGCGTGGCCACGCTAGCTCTGCGCAAAAGTGCGTCGCACAAACGTGCGCCGGTGCTGTGGAACATCCGGCAAACTGTTTACGATCTGCAGCGTGAGCGGTGGTTGACCTCAAGATTGATTCGCCTGGGCGCGCGTCTTTCTGCCCATCCGGCTGCAATTATCTACAACAGCCAAACCAGCGCCACTCAGCATCAGGGCTTGGGCTATCGCGCGGAAAAACGCGTGATTATCCCTAATGGTTTTGATTGCCAGATCTTGCGTCCGGATGACGCAGCGCGCAGGGTGGTGCGAGCAGAACTGGGAGTCACCGACGATACTGTTCTGATCGGCCTTGTGGCACGCTACCATCCGATGAAAGACCACCCCGGGTTTCTGCAGGCTGCCGGCAGGGTAGTTCGATCTCATCCGCGGGTTAGGTTCGTGCTAGTGGGGGCTGGCGTCAGTTCCACACAGTGCGAGTTAGTGGAAGCGGTCAGACAGAATGGACTTCACGACCACACCATCCTGCTAGGTGAAAGATCGGATATTCCCCGCTTGAACAATGCGCTTGATATCGCTTGTTCAGCATCTGCCTGGGGAGAAGGATTTTCCAATGCTATCGGTGAAGCCATGGCTTGCGGCGTCCCGTGCGCGGTAACGGATGTTGGTGATAGTGCGTATATCGTCGGAGATACTGGTTTAGTTTCACCCCCGCGTGAACCGGAAGCTCTTGCCGATGCCATCGTGCGCTTGATTGACATTGGCCGGATAGGCCGCCAGCAGCTGGGAGCGAAAGCCAGGAGACGAATTGAAACCGAGTTCGGTCTACCGGCCATTGTCCAAAGATATGAAGATATCTACTTAATCCATTCCCGCGAATAATGTTCCGCCCTAACAACATTTAATACGGCTCAGGCGATGCACCTATTTTGATAATGAACACACTTTATTCATCTAGGAGAAATAAGTCCGCAAAGTTATCGAATCGATCTGTTAGAGTATTTATTCATCCACCCCCTTATTGAGAGGCTCATGGTGCAAATTGCTGTCATCGGTTCCGGTTATGTCGGGCTTGTTGCTGCGGCCTGCTTTTCCGAACTTGGCCACATGGTGGTTTGCGTGGACAATAATGCGGACAGGATCGCAGCGCTGAACGCTGGTGAAGTTTTAATCCATGAGGAATTCCTGCCGGAAGTGCTGGGACGCAACCATGGCAGGCGGCTGACCTTTTCCTGCGATTCGGCTGAAGCAATTCGCAGCGCCACAGCCATTGTGATTGCGGTGGGAACTCCCCAGGGCGTTGACGGGCAGGCAGACCTATCCTATGTGGAATCCGTGGCACATGAAATTGCCCAGCGGACAAATGGCTACAAGTTGATTGTTGAAAAGAGCACCGTTCCCGTCTATACCAATGCCTGGATACAAAAGCTGATGCTGGAGAACGGCTGTGCTACTGAGGATTTTGACGTTGTATCCAACCCTGAATTTTTGCGTGAAGGAACAGCGGTAACCGACTTCCTTTATCCTGACCGGATTGTGGTTGGAGCCGATAGCATTCGTGCCAGGAAGCTCATGCGTGAAATTTATTTACCGCTGCTGGACGGAAGCTATTCCCGGGAGTCTGGAGCGGTTCCGGGCCCTGACAACGCGGACCAGGTGGAGTACCTGGAAACTTCAACGCAAAGCGCGGAACTGATCAAGCACGCTTCCAACGCGTTTCTGGCCATGAAAATCTCTTTCATCAACATGGTGGCCAATGTTTCTGAGCGGGTTGGCGCCGATATCGAAGAGGTGCGCAGGGGAATTGGAAGCGATAAAAGAATTGGGCAGAAGTTCCTGCGCGCAGGCATAGGTTACGGCGGGTCTTGCTTTCCTAAAGACGTTGCGGCATTCCAGTCTGTAGCCCGGGCATGCGGCAGCCGCTGGAACCTGCTGGAAGAGGTATCCAGGATCAACCAGGAACAGATTGCACGGTTCTTGCAGAAAGTCCGTGACGCAGTAGGGACACTCAGAGGCAAACGCATTGCTGCCCTGGGTTTGGCGTTCAAAGGTGGCACGGATGACATCCGGGAATCGCCGGCGATCAACGTAATTCAGGGACTATTGGCGGAGGGGTGCAAAATAACGGCCTTTGATCCTGCTGCAATGGAAAAGGCCAAAGAGGTCCTGGGAAAGAGCATAACCTACGCCAAAGATGCTTATGCCGCCGCTGACAATGCTGACGCGCTACTTATCCTTACGGAATGGAAGGAATTTGCCGTTCTGGATCTGAAACGTATTCGCAGATTGTTGGCCGTTCCGTTGGTTTTGGATGGCCGGAATTTGTATTCTCCTAAAACAATGTCACAGGCTGGACTCACTTATCACAGTGTTGGACGGTCAAACGGCAAGAATCGATCTCTGGATTTTGCCATGCAGGATGGAGCACTCCAGTTGCGCCCAGCATTTGGGAATTAGAAAAAACTTAATATAGCTAAGTAACCAGCAAGAATGGTATATTTTTTTACTTTCAAATCAAAAAACGGAATTATTAATATATTTTAACCGTTGGTCATCTCTGTCACTTAGTATGATGGAATACCCAACTCAACGAGATTAGCTTCAGGGAGAAAGAAATGAGGGTTCTTATTACCGGTGGTGCGGGTTTCATCGGATCGCACCTGGCGGAGCGGCTTGTCAGCCGTGGTGACCATGTCGCAGTTGTTGATGACTTGTCGACTGGCTCAATTCACAACATCAAATTTCTAAAGACATTGAATAATTTCGAATATTTTATAGAAGGTGTTACGAATGAACAACTTATGGCTGAGTTGGTGGACGCCGCTGATGTGATCTACCACCTTGCCGCCGCCGTTGGAGTAAAGCTGATTGTGGAGAGTCCAACGCGAACGATGGAAACGAACATCCGGGGTACTGAAATCGTTCTTGAGCTTGCTGCCAAGAAGAAGAAACGCGTTCTAATTACTTCAACGTCTGAGGTTTACGGCAAGCGGGATTCCGTTCCTTTTCAGGAAGGGGACGATCTAGTCCTTGGTCCTCCGGATAAAGGCCGCTGGAGCTACGCCTGTTCCAAATTGATCGATGAATTCCTTGCCATTGCTTATTGGAAAGAGAAGCGGGTTCCAACCGTAGTGGCGCGCATGTTCAATGTTGTGGGACCACGGCAGACCGGGCGGTACGGCATGGTTGTTCCCAGCTTGATCAAGCAGGCGCTGGCTGGAGAAAAATTGACGGTTTTCGGAGATGGATCGCAAACCCGTTGCTTCACGCATGTTGCCGATGCCGCCAACGCCTTGATTGGCCTGGCGGAACACCCTGAAGCCAATGGAAGTGTTTACAATATCGGATCCACGGATGAGATTTCCGTTCTCGAACTAGCTCAACGCATCAAGCGGTTAACTGGGTCAAACGCGCAGATTGTTTTCATTCCTTACAGCCAGGCCTATGAAGAAGGATTTGAGGACATGATGCGCCGCGTGCCCGACTTATCGAAGATCAACCAACTCATTGGCTACGCCCCCACAATGTGCTTGGACGAAATTCTTACCGACATTATTCAGCACCACCGAGGTGAGCCCAAAGTGGCCCACACGAATGGACATGGTAAGTTTGTTGAAGCAGCGCTTAGGGCGACCGCAGGCAGGTGATTTTGAAGCCGCCGCGTTTTAATTTCAGGTGGGTCTGCGCCGCTCCTGTAGAAACACAATAATCCAGATCCATCCCAAGCTTTCAGTAGAAGTTTGGTAATCCCTCTTGCACGATTAACGAATACCGGCCTCAGCAGAGTTCCCGGTGGCTTAAGATATTCTCGTATGGAAGTGCTGCACTCATTCCGACCGGTCGTCTCCGGATTTTCTGAAAGGCTCGCATTGTCCCAGGTGATTTGGCTGGCTCTCGCCGCGGTAACAGGGTCAATAGTTCTCACCACCCTCTTGATCAAGATAGCAGGGGTGAAGGGATGGGTTGTTGTGCCATCTCAAAACAGGTGGAGCAAACGCACCGTTGCTCAGTTCGGCGGCGGTCCCGTGTTGTTGATTTTCTGGCTCACCGCGATGATGTCGCCAGCCGGACGCCATTATTTGGTCCTTTTGCTGTCTACTGTGGCGCTGGCTCTGCTTGGCTTCATTGACGACATAAAAGGGCTTGGGCCAAAACCGAAGCTGCTTGCAGAAGTTCTATTGGCGGCAGGCACCGTTTCCTCTGGCATTATCTGCCCGCTAACACCTAGTTTCACGATCAATTGGGCTTTGAGCGTGCTTTGGATCGTGGTGATGTCCAACGCTTTTAACATCATCGACAACATGGACGGCCTGGCCGGAGGCGTGGCCATCATTGGCTTGGGCGGCATCGCAATCCTGTCGGGATTGGCTTCGCCTATCGGCACCCTCTCAGTTTTATTGATGTTTTCCATCGGCGGGTTCTTCTTGTTTAACTTCAACCCTGCAAAGATCTTCATGGGTGATTTGGGATCGTTGCCCATTGGCTTCTTTCTGGCTTCCGCCTCCATAGTTGCCGCCAGCAAGGTTGCGGTTCCAATGTCGGCTGTTGTCATACCTTGCCTGATACTGTTTGTGCCAGTCTTTGATATGTTCCTGGTGAGTTCGACTCGACGATTTAACGGTCGGGCTATTTCTGAAGGCGGTCGCGATCATGCGTCGCATCGCTTGGTTTTTTTGGGGTTGAGTGAAAGACGCGCGGTCGTGTTACTGCATGCCCTGGCAGCGTGTGCCGGCGGTCTGGCCATTCTTTGGGCCCGCTTGGATTCTGAATGGGTGAACGTAGGGCTAGCCGCAAGTCTTATCGGCGTCTTTCACTTCTGGTGGTATCTGGCGCGGATAAAACTTCCTGAGAACTGGTTTTCCAAAGTCCTGGTGTCACCGGCTCCCGAGTTCCTGCGGCTTCGCGGAGCAAGAGCGGCAAAAATGGCCCGCGATTTCGCGCTGATCGTGCTCGGAATCTATATAGTTGCATTGCTGTTCCCGGAGAGGTTTGAACTGCTTTCCGCCACAAGATTGTGGATAGCTGCCGGCGCCGCTGCTTTGCTTCAACTCGGGTCTTTCTGCATCGGTGGAATGTATCGTGCACAATCAATACGGTCATCAGGCAAGGAGCTCTTCGACGTTCTGAAAGGCATGGCATTGGCAGCTTTGTTTGTTTTTTCTTGCTGTTATATCGCGGGATTCTCATTTGCATGGGTTTTGCCTCTGCTTGCGGTGAACACGTTATTGACGACTGCGATGCTGCTCTCCAGCAGGTTGCTGAATGTTGGGCTGGGCCGGATCTCAGCACAACTGCACCCGCGCAAGATGCCGGACGGATTTTTGCCAGGCCAGACACTGGCTTTAATCCATGGCACACCGCCCGCGGAAAGCACTTTTTCACATTTCTCCGCTTCCCCTGAAATGGCAGAGAAGGCGGAACTTTCTTAAACTCTTTTGTCGCTGCAAGTTTTTTTAGTCTGTAAAGGGATGTTCGGTATGAAAAGGGTATTGCTCACCGGCTGCGCCGGGTTTATTGGATTCCATGTCACGCAACGGCTTCTGCAATCGGGCCATGAGGTCATCGGAATTGACAACGTCAACCGGTTTTATAATGAAGGCATGAAGCCTGCGCGGCTTGAAATCCTGGGAAACGATCCAGGCTTCCGGTTTATCCATGCCGATATCGCTGACCTGAATGCTGTCACCGATATTTTCCAGAATGAAGAGTTCACGTTAGTGGTGCATCTGGCGGCGCAGGCAGGCGTGCGATATTCGCTGGAAAATCCTCATCTTTATGTGCAGAGCAATCTTGCCGGTTTTGTGAATATCATTGAGGCATCCAGGAAGAAAAAGCTGGAGCATTTCGTTTTTGCTTCCTCCAGTTCTGTCTATGGGGCCAATAAGAAAACGCCGTTTTCAGAAACCGATAATGTTGATCATCCCATCAGCCTTTATGCAGCAACCAAGAAGAGCAATGAATTGATTGCCCATGTTTATGCGCACCTTTACGGGCTTCCGGTAACCGGACTGCGTTTCTTCACTGTGTATGGACCCTGGGGCCGGCCGGATATGGCGATCTTCAAATTCTGCAAGGCCATTCATGAGGGATCGCCCATTGAAGTTTATAACCAGGGACAGATGCATCGGGACTTTACTTACGTGGATGACATTGTCGAAGGCATTGTGCGGGTGCTTGCGAAACCGCCCGCAACTCAGCAAGACAACAGCGGCTCAGATGTGGCGCCGCGCTATCGTGTGTACAACATCGGGCACAACCATCCCGTGGAACTTTTGAAATTAATCCGGGTGCTGGAAAATAAAATCGGAAAAAAGGCCAATATCAAGTGGCTGCCCATGCAGCCTGGAGACGTTCCCGTCACCTATGCGGACATCGATCGTTTAGGCGAGGAAGTTGGCTATAGGCCGCACACGTCGATTGAAGAGGGAGTTTCCCGCTTTGTTGACTGGTATCGCGAATTTTATAACCTGCACAGCCGGGCGGTCGCTGCTGTTGCGTCCTTTTAGACCGATGGCCCTACTGGATTTACAGCCAATGCAATGGACGGCTAATATCCAATGAGTGCGGCGCGTCCCAAAATTCTGTTTGTGGTCCCCGACGACTGGTATTTCTGGTCGCACCGTCGGCCTATTGCTTCCGCGGCATTGCAGAATGGGTATGACGTTTTTGTGGCCGCGCGCGTTGACGCATTTGGCGAAAAGATTATTGAAGCGGGCTTTCGTCTCATTCCGCTTTGCCTTGATCGCAGCAGCTATTCTCTTTTGCATGAGCTTCGCACCATTTCAGAATTGCGACGTATCTATCGAAGAGAGAAGCCGGATATAGTCCATCACATTGCGTTGAAGCCCATTCTTTATGGCTCCATGGCCGCACTCGGGAACCGGAGAATGCAGGTCATCAACGCTTTTGCCGGCCTCGGATATTTAGTTTCATCGCCGTCACTTAAGGCCCAGGCGCTTAAGCGAGTGCTGTGGAAG
>JBARNL010000534.1:0-1525 GCA_049802955.1 Candidatus Angelobacter sp. | reverse complement strand
GAACAAAACACTCCTAATGACCAGCTATCTACTCTTGTTTCCCAATGTCTCCACCAGCAGCTTCGTATCGTCGGAAATGATTCCGTCCACACCCATTGCCGCTGTTTGCAACATTTTGCGCGGATCGTTGACGGTCCAGGTGATCACGGTTTTGCCGGCGGCGTGCAGCTCATCCACCAGCTTGGGGGTAAGCAATCCATAATGGGGGACCACGTAGCTGACGGGAAGCGCCTTCCATCGGCGCAGGTGCCAATAGGATTTGGAGATCGCGCCCAGAACCAGCGAACGATCCAGAGCATGCAGTTTGCGGACGACGCTGGGCAGAAATGACGAGATGAAATAGCCGCGCTGCGGAGGAAAAAGCTTAACCGCTTCAAGAACTACCTGCTCCATCCCGCGCACCTTCACTTCAATGTTGAGAAAGGCTTTGCGTGAGTAGAGTTCAAGCACGTCTTCCAGGCAAGGGGGCATGCCATCGATTGAACATTTTGCATGGATCTGCTCCAGCGTGCGGGTGCGCACCGCCAGGCGGTTAAATTTTCTGTCATGGCAAACAATGGACTGCTTGGTACGGGTGCAGCGGACATCAAATTCAAAACCATCGACACCCTGTTTCAGAGATAGATCGAAAGCCGGGATGGTGTTTTCCGGTGCGTAAAGCCGGGCGCCGCGATGTCCGAGCAGTAGTAGTTTGGCGGGCAAAGCAGTCAGCTAGTCCAGGTCAAAGTCGCGCAGAGGGCGGCCTTCGTCGGGCGTCTCTTTGGCCTTCTTCACCGCTTCCTGAAATTTCTTTTCCAGCAGGCTTGCATTGTTCTTCTGGGCGTCCACGGCTTGGCGGAAGATGGATTCCTTGCGGCCTTCCTGCTCGCGCATCGCTTTGGCCGCAGCCTCAAAATCGTTGAACATCTTGGGCTTCACAGCGGCAACGTGGGAGAGCACTGCCTTGGTTTCAGGGTCGACTTTCAGCACCGCGTTGCAGCAGGGGCAGCCAACTTCAAAGGGTTCAGACGAAGACTTTGCCATAGAGCGATTGTAAGCCCATTTCAGAGACTAGAGCCATAGGGGCGCGTTGCTATTAGGCCTCAAGCGCTTCAAGGCTCTCGAGCCAGCCGCGGAAATGAGGGCATTCCTGCCGCATTCTGACTAGACCGACAGTTCGCGCTGCTAACGTTCCATCCAGCACTTTGCGATACGCTGGATGCGCTTGAAGCACGCGTTTCGATGGTGCTTTATTGGGATCATCATTGATATCTTCTGGAGTAGCGAATCCGAGACGGATCTGCTCAAATTGGGGAGTTAAATGTGGCTGTTTAATGCCAGCCGCGAAGGCGACCGGATCGCTAAACAGTAATCCTTCATATTCGTGTAATTGTAAGTAGGGAATAAATCGCACGTCTGGCCGCAGTTCCGGCACCTCTGCGACGATGTCAGCCTTTACAGCTTCTTCAATGCGAGTTACCTTAGCAATGCCGCGAAGATTTGGGGGCAGAGGCGTGCCCGGAAAACCCTCTCCCAGACCATAAAA
>JBARNL010000533.1:0-5853 GCA_049802955.1 Candidatus Angelobacter sp. | reverse complement strand
ATGCAAAGGACGGTTTCCCATGAATCAACTCGCATCAAGAAGTGATGAATAAATTCTAAACGAATCGCCGAACCAATCGAGCGAAGAAAACACCTTCGAGGCATCGATTTCCGATATCCCTGAAACTCTGGGAAGCCTCTGATGCGCCAGACGCCAGGCCGCAGGCTACGCTCTCCGCATCCAAATACCGTGGTTGACGGAAGAAGCCTGACGGAGGGAGCTTGCCTGATTGCTATCATCGTAACGGTGCGCAACGCCGGAAATGTTCCACCGCGCTCCTGCTGATTGATGTCATCAATGACATGGAGTTCCCTGATGGCGGCGACCAGCTGCTGCGCCAGACCTTGCCTGCTGCGCGCAAAATCGCGGCATTAAAAAAGCGCGCTGTTGCCGCCCGCGTCCCAGTAATTTACGTCAATGACAACTTCGGCAAGTGGCGCTCAGACTTCAAAAAACAGGTGCGGCACTGCCTGCAGGATGGCGTCCGCGGAGAACCTGTGGCCCGCCTGCTTGCACCGGCGGAAGAGGACTACTTCGTCCTCAAGCCGAAATCATCCGCTTTTTTTGGGACCACCCTGCACTCCCTGCTCAACTATCTGGAAGTCACGACGCTGGTCCTCACCGGCGTGGCCGCGGACGTATGCATCCTTTTTACCGCGCATGACGCTCACCTGCGCGACTACCAGATCATTGTGCCATCTGACTGCGTGGCTTCAAACTTCAAACGTGAAACCACCGCCGCGCTGGCCAACATGAAAAAGGCGACCCACGCTCTAGTGTGCGAGTCGCCCATGATTCACTTCAGCCAAGGCAAGGTGCGGATCGGGTCCGGCCGCCCCAAAGCGTTGCCCCGCGCCGCATGACCCGCTACGCCGACTTCATCATAAAGAACGTATCCACATCCGCGTCCACGGTGGGCAGGTTCGCGGCTTCGTCTTTCAGGTTCTGGAACAGGATGGTGCTCAGGTAGCGTTCGCCAAAGTCTGGGACCACCACCACAATCAGCTTGCCGGCATTCTCTTCGCGTTGCGCCAGCTTCACTGCCTGTGAAACCGCCGCTCCGCCGGAGATCCCGATAAAAATCCCTTCTTCTTTCGCCATCCGGCGCGCCGTATCCAGTGATTCATCCAGCGTAACGGTCATCACTTCATTGATCAGGTCGGTCTTCAGTACTTCCGGCACAAACCCACCGCCAATCCCCTGGATTTTATGCGGCCCCGGCTTGCCGCCGGAAAGCACCGCCGACTCAACCGGTTCCACGGCAACAATCTTAAAGCCTGGCTTTTTGGGTTTGATGTATTCGCCGACGCCGGTCAGCGTGCCGCCCGTACCCACGCCGGAAACCACGATATCGACTTTGCCGTCCGTATCGTTCCAAATCTCGGGCCCGGTCGTCTCGCGATGGATCTTTGGGTTCGCCGGATTGGCAAACTGCTGCAGGATCACGCCGTTCTGAGTCGTCTTCAGCAGCTCATTCGCCTTGGCAATCGCGCCTTTCATGCCCTTTGCCCCCGGCGTAAGGATAATCTCCGCTCCCAGCGCCAGCAGCACCACCCGGCGTTCCTGGCTCATGGTATCCGGCATTATCAAAATCAGCCGATAGCCTTTAGCCGCGGCGGCAAACGCCAGCCCAATGCCGGTATTGCCGCTGGTAGGCTCAATCAGCACGGTCTTGCCCGGCTGTATGCGCCCGGCTTTCTCCGCTTCATCAATCATGCTCACGCCAATGCGGTCTTTCACGCTGTGGCATGGATTAAAGCCTTCCAGCTTCGCCACCACTGTTGCCTTGGCGCCCTGGGTAAGCTTGTTAAGTTGAACCAGCGGTGTTCGCCCGATGGTCTGCGTAATGTTCTTATAAATGTTCATCTCTCCACCTTTCATTGCTGTACTTAGGGTACGGAAATCAGGCGTCCCGCGAGAGGTCTATTAGATTAAATGACCCGCCCCAAGGAAGCAAAATATTGGTGTGGAACAAAATGGGTTTTGAGCAAACACCTTGGATTTATGCTCTGATGCCGCCGCAATCGCTCTACGTCCATCATTGCGCGCGACGCGCGTCGACCCAGATGTGGCGCTGAGATGTGGGTGAGCTATTGCTCTGAATGACCATCAGGATCGGACTTCTGCCTGGACTGTTGCTCGGCGATATCTTCAAGCAACTCGGGATCGTTGATCTTGGTGGAGATCACATAGCCGCCACTGGCCCATTTGCCCAGATCGATAGTGCGGCAGCGGTCGCTGCAGAAGGGGAAGTCTTCCTGCGTCCTCAGCACAAGCGTGCGGCAGATAGGACAGCGGAGTGAGAGTGGCTTTTTCTTCGGCATACAAAATTAGATGATGCAGGTTTAGCCAACGATGCGCGCCACCAGGTCGTAGTCGTGGGCGTCAGTAATTTAACAGCGATAGAAAGTGCCCGGTACAAGTTCCTCGTGGTCGCCAAAATCGTTGATAAATAATTTACCGTCAATTTCCGGAGCGTGCATTTCCGTGCGGCCCTCCCAGAGAAGATCGGTTTCTTCTGAAGGGCCTAGCGCAAGAACGTCATATTCGCGGCCCACAAGCTTGCGCTTGTTCCGTTTACTGATCTGGCGCTGGATCTGCATCAGCTTTTTGCGGCGACGTTCAATTTCTCGAGCAGGAACTTTGTCGCTCAAGTGGTAAGCCGCGGATCCGTCTTCGTCCGAATAGCTGAACACGCCCAGCCAATCGAATTCCGCGGTTTTCACGAACTCGCACAGTTCGGCGAAGTCGGCTTCTGTCTCACCGGGAAAACCGACGATGAACGATGTGCGCAGCGTCAGGTTGGGGATGGTGCGATGCATCTTCTCTATCGACTTCAAAAAGATCTCAGCTCCGGCGCCACGCTTCATGCGCTTGAGCACTGAGGATGAAGCGTGCTGCAACGGGACATCAATGTAAGAGCAGATTCTTTCATGGCTGGCGATGGTTTCCAGCAGTTTGCCGGTGATCTTGTTGGGATAAGCGTAGAGGAAGCGCACCCAGCGGAGAGCCTCAATCTTGGCAAGCCGCTCCAGCAGCAGAGCAAGGCCGTCTTTCAGGCCAAGATCTTCGCCGTAACATGTTGTGTCCTGGCCAATGAGTGTGATCTCGCGCACGCCGCTGGCGGCCAGGCGCTCGGCTTCGGCAATCACGGATTCAAAATGGCGCGAACGAAACTTGCCGCGCAGCTGCGGAATAATGCAAAACCCGCAAGGATGGTCGCAGCCTTCAGCGATCTTGATATAAGCCGACGCCTTGGGCGTGGCCAGCACGCGAGGGGTGGTTTCGTCGTAAAGATAGTTGGGCAGGTCAGAGATCGCGCCGTCCCACTCCGCACGAGAAAAACGTCCACTCTGCTCGCGCGCCAGACCTTCAGCGCGAGCCGGCATACCGGACTTTAACGTCTGGCTGTTGGAGGAATGATTCAGGATGACAAAAGGCGAGTCGTTCGCAGGCGAGCCGACCGCATGGATTCCGGCGGCTGCCAAAATGGCATCGAGTTCGCCGGTGCCGACCACAGCGTCAACTTCAGGAATGTTCTTTTGGATTTCCGTGCGATAGCGCTCCACCAAGCAGCCCGCCACGATCAGTTTCCGTGCTTTGCCGGTGACCTTATGCTGCGCCATTTCCAAGATCGTATTCACCGATTCCTGCTTGGCCGAGTCGATAAACGAGCACGTATTTACCACGATCACGTCAGCATCTTCGGCGTGAGCCGTGATCTGCGCGCCGCCGGTTTGTAACATGCCCATCATGACCTCGCTATCCACTAGGTTCTTGGGGCAGCCGAGGCTGACAAAGCCGACTTTCAAAGGGCTTGGCCGAGAAGCAGAATCGGGCTGCAAAGGCGCTATTATGGGATTTTCTACGGGCATGCTGTCTCCATATTGTAGCATCTGCAAAACCAGTGTTTTTGCGGGTTGTCCTCCTTGTGCTTACCATGAGTGACGGCGAATTTGGCCGCGAATGCACGCGAAGAAACGCGAATATTTTTTAATTGTATAAATTCGTGGCCGATACGTGAGTCTGAAAGCTATTACTGCTAAAAGGGATCTCTCGCTACGCTCGAGATTTAGAAAAAATTATTGGCTCATCACAATCTTGCCATCGGGTGTCCGCTCCACCATGGGCGCATATTCTCCCATAAATTTCCGTCGCCACCATGTTCCATCTTTCCGCTTGGTGGCGAGGTCAGTGAACCAGTATTGCCAGATCACGGCACGTACTTTCTGCGGAGGCGCGCCGCTGAAGGGATTGCCGGCAAACAGCGCGAGCACGTCCGGCTGGTTCTGCAACAATCGCGCTTCTGTCTGCACCACCCAAGGATAATTGCGCCAGTTGCCGAGCGAGGCAAACCACAGGTCCCATTCGAAACGAGGCTGGTAAGGCGCATAGATGCCGGGCGCTTTGCGGATATCCTGTGGCTTGTAGAGGAAAGGATAGGGCGTCCAATTCTGGCCATCGGATGATCCCTGGAATTCAATCTCATAGCGTTCATGGGTCATATTGGCGAAGAGGCCGTACTGGTTGGCGATGCGAAATGGATCGAGCGCGCGGGCCGGAGCCAAAGGAAGCGGCGGAGCGTAGGGAATCATGGCAAACAGCAGCGCGGTAGTCGCATAAAAGATCCAGCCAAGATAAATGCCGGCAACAACTCGCCATACCGGTTGA
Source organism: Candidatus Angelobacter sp. (assembly GCA_049802955.1). GTDB lineage: Bacteria > Acidobacteriota > Terriglobia > Terriglobales > Acidobacteriaceae > Angelobacter. The sequence continues at coordinate 1,182 of JBARNL010000533.1, read as the reverse complement.
AGCGAGGCCGCGGAACGCGAAGGCGGAGCTTGCGCATCGGATGACTCCGTTGAAACCCGCCTGCCCCAATTCTTCCAGCGTTGCGGCAGCACTGAGCGGACAAACCCATCGTCGAGCAGGAGAAAACCCAGCACCAGCACAAGGTAATTGAGAAATGTGTAATTCGCGGTCAGGATAATCCCAATCTGAAAGGGCGTGACGATCAAAAAGCAGATGATTCGGAAACGCCTGGGAAGAAAGAGCATCCAGACAAGGCCGAGTTCGGCAACCAGAGTCATTAAAGCTGTGGCTGCATGGAACCAGTGCGGAAGCTGCTGCACGTACCAGCCAATCCATGTGGGCAGCGGGCCATTCTGGTAGTAATCATCCATGGCGGTGAGGTGACGCCAGGAATAGTCGCCGCTGGTAAGCTTCACAACGCCGGATTCGAAGTAGATGCGGAACCATTCCCACCGAAGAAGAAACAAGCTAAGACGCGAAGGAGGATGTGCCGCGCCCTGGCCCGGCCGCAAGCCGGGTGGCGCAAAAAAGAGTGAGATGAAACCAGCTTCCAACAGCATGCCGTCCGATTGGAAGCTGGAGAAATCCTGTGCGGCGGCAACGAACGAGAGAAAACAAACCAGGCATATCGCCAAAGCCAGGCGCGGCCAGAGATTTAAAAGAACTACGACAGACGCTATCAATCCAACCCATGTGATCAGCATCAAGGCATGATTGCCGGCGCCGAGCCAGAGCAGCGTTGGCGCAAACCAGAAACGCTGCAACCCGGGATAATAATTTGCCACATCACGCAGGTATCCCGCGGCGGGCAGTATGCCGTTGGGGCCGATCATGCCTTTGATCTGAAAGATGAGCGAGTAGAACGCGGAAAAATAGATTACGCCCAGACAGCGGAGAAAGATCCAGCGCGGCAGCAGATGCGTGCGCGGAGTTTCAGCCGGGGCTTCCGGCCCCAGCAACCATTCGGAAACTTCTTCGATAGGGGGCATGTCTCTTCTGGCGGATTATAGCTTTAGAATGCAGGCAAAAGCCTGCAGGGCAGAGCCGGAGGGCTTCCATAAGACGAGAAGGAATTGTGAAATTATTTCTTCCCGGCATTCTCTTCATAGAGTTCAGGAAGCAGTTGAGCGTCTTCCACCGATGCATCAAAGCGTGCACGTTCATAGTGCTCGGTGAAAAGTT
>JBARNL010000532.1:0-5814 GCA_049802955.1 Candidatus Angelobacter sp. | reverse complement strand
GCGCAGAGCTTCAAATAAAAGAGCGTAGGGCTTTTCGCCGGCTTCATCGGGCGCCATGTAATAAGAGCTTTCAAAGAAAATGGCATCCACCTGTTCGGCCTTTACGAACTCCAGGACTTCCATGGTTTTGGCGGTCTTGGGCGCGACCTTCTTAATATCTTCATCGTCAATGACGACGTATTTATCTTTTTCGTACTCATAGCCCTTCACGATCTCGCTGCGCGAGATTGGCTTATCTTCAAGCTGGCAGTAAAGCACCTGCTTAACGCGGGAGTTGTCGGCTTTGTGTAGCTGGTTGAAGCCCACGGATTCACTGCGGGCTGCGCTGTACAATTTGACGGGAAGCGACAGCAGACCAAAAGTTAGATGTCCCTTCCAAACGGTGCTGGCCATTTCATGTTCTCCAGATATAAGGGCGTAGCGGTAATGAAAGCACAAAAAGCGGTGCAATACAATCTCACGAACAGGCTATGTCACTAGAAGAATACCGGCGAAAAAGAGTCTTTTCCAAGACACCCGAGCCTCCCGACAAGCCTTCTCGCGAAGAAGGCAACAGCTTTTTTATCCAACGACATAGCGCTCGACGTCTCCACTATGACTTGAGACTGGAAATGGATGGCGTGCTCAAGTCCTGGGCGCTGCCTCACGGCCCAACTCTCGATCCGGCAATCAAGCGACTGGCAGTCCATGTGGAAGATCATCCGCTCGATTACGGGAGCTTTGAAGGCACCATTCCCAGCGGCAACTATGGCGCCGGCAGCGTGACGCTGTGGGACCGCGGCACGTACGAATGGCTGGGGCCAAAGACGCCGGCACAGATGTGGGAATCGGGCGACCTGAAGCTGCGCTTCCATGGACACAAAATCGTCGGCGAGTTTGCGCTGGTGAGGACGAATCGCGCCAAGGGTAAAGACTGGCTGTTGATCAAAAAGAAAGATTTCGCCGTCCGGGAAGGCTGGGACCCTGAAGCCGATACTCGCAGCGTGTTGCAAGGCCCCGGAGATATTTCTTCGATTGAAGGGGCGGTCAAGGCCGATATGCCGACTTCGTTGGAACCCATGTTGGCGACCCTGGGCACCACGGTGCCTTCCGGCACCGACTGGCTCTATGAAGTGAAGTGGGATGGATATCGCGCGCTGTGTTTTATCGAGAGCGGTAAGGTGCGTATGGTTTCACGCCGTGGCACCAATCTGGACAAGCAGTTTGCGACGGTGGCTTCAGCACTGGCACAGAGTGTGAAGGCAGACACAGCGATCATCGACGGAGAAGTGGTTGCGCTGGACGAAAACGGGACTCCGAGCTTTCAGCATCTACAAAATCTTACTGGATTCGGCACCAAGCCAGCGCTCAAGGGCATGGCGCCACCGAACCTCAATTTCTTTGCTTTCGATCTGCTGTATCTCAACGGATACGATCTGCGGAAAGCCGCGCTCATCGACCGCCGCCAACTTCTGGTGTCAATTCTGCTGCCCAGCGATGTTGTGCGATATTCGGAACATTTTGCAGGTAAGGGCGACGAGTTGCTGAAAGCAGTTCGGGCCAAAGGGCTTGAAGGAATCATTGCCAAGCAGGCGCAGAGCCGGTACGAATCAAAGCGCAGTGCAAGCTGGATCAAGATCAAAGTAACGTGCCAGCAGGATTTTGTTATCTGCGGATACATTCCGGGGGAGCGCGAACCCTTCGGCGCGTTGGTGCTCGGCTACTACAAAGACAAGAAGCTGAAATATGCGGGCAATGTGGGCTCGGGATTCACTCAGCAGTCGCTTAAGGCGATGGGCGAGAAAATCAAGCCACTGATCACAAAAAAGCCGGTGCTCAGCGACGTGCCGCGTGAGATCGGCGAAGTCACATGGTTAATGCCCGAGTTGGTTTGCGCTGTGAAGTTTACGTCGTGGACAAAAGACGATCGCCTGCGCGCGCCGGTGTTTCTGGGAATGCGGACTGAAGTCGCGCCGGAAGAAGTGGTGCGCGAAACAGGGTTGCTGCCGGAGGAAACTGAGCAGGAGTCGAAGCGCGAAACACTGCCCGCCGACAGAGCCGAGATCACGCTTGATATTGATGAGCATCGATTGAAATTTACCAACCTCAACAAAGTCTTCTATCCGGCAGACGGTTACACCAAACGCGATGTGATCAACTTCTATGCAGCCGTTGCAGACCTGCTTCTACCGTATCTGCAAGGCCGGCCGCTTTCGCTCAAGAGATATCCCAACGGCATTGACCAGGATTATTTTTTTCAAAAAGATGCTTCCGGATTTCCTGACTGGCTGCATCGGGAAGAGCTGGCGGATGATGAGGAATCCAAGACACGCGTGATCTGCGACGACAAAGCGTCGCTCCTGTATCTGGCAAACCTGGGCTGCATTGACCAGAATCCGTACATGAGCCGGATGGGAACGCTGGAAAATCCCGACTTCATCCTGATCGATCTTGATCCGTATCACTGCGGCTATGACCGAATCGTAGAGGCGGCTCAGCTGGTCCGCGAAAAGCTGCAGACGATCGGGCTGACGGGGTATCCCAAAACTACCGGCGGAAACGGAATGCATGTATATGTGCCGGTGGAACCGATTTACAGCTCGGCGCAGACACGCCAATTCGCAGAGATATTGGCGCGATGGATGGCAGCCGACCGGCCTGATCTCTTCACCACACCGCGCATGGTTTCCGCCCGCGAGAAAGGCAAGGTCTATTTCGATTACCTGCAAAACGCCAGCGGCAAAACCATTTCTGCGCCATACGTGCTGCGCGCGCATCCCGGAGCGCCGGTGGCTACTCCGCTCAAGTGGGAAGAAGTTGTGCCCGGACTGAAGCCGTCGCAATTTCATATCGCCAATGTTTTGCGACGGTTTGAGCGCGTGGGTGACCTATTTGCCGGCGTTCTGAGCAAGCCTCAGGAACTGGGACCGGCGATTGAGAAGTTGAGCAAAGTGATGGGGTAGGGACTGAAGGCCCTTACCACTGAGGAACATACTGCTCATATTCTGACTGATATCTGCCAGAAACATCCAACCAGAAACTTATAAGTTAAATCGCAGCGTTCTATTCGCGTGTTCGCAGCCATTTCAATTTACATTCCAATCTTCCCGATCCGTGTCTCTCCATTTTTAACACTCATTTAACACTCCTTTGTTACGTTGATCTCGTGCACACGGATATCAACACTGAGGAGCAACAATGAAACTGAGATTTGCAATCGTCTTGGCGGTTGTGGCCGCAATGCTCGGCGCGGCGAACGCGGAAACGGATTTGACCGGTGCGGGCGCGACTTTCCCGTATCCCATGTATTCCAAGTGGTTTAATGAGTACCACAATCAGCATTCTGACATCAAAATCAACTATCAATCCATTGGCAGCGGCGGCGGCATCAAGCAGATTCAGGCCGGGACCGTTGATTTCGGTGCCAGTGATGGTCCCATGACCGATGAACAGATTGCGCAAACGCCGGGCAAGGTTTTTCATATCCCAACCGTACTTGGCGCTGACGTGCCCACTTATAACGTTACGGGTGTAACCGGCGAACTCAAATTCACGCCGGACGTGCTGGCTGATCTCTTCCTGGGAAAAATCAAAAAGTGGAACGACCCTCGCCTTGCCAAGGACAACCCTGGCGTCAAATTTCCCGATGAAGACATCGTCATCGTCCATAGGTCTGATGGCAGCGGGACAACCTACATTTGGACCGATTATTTGTCCAAAGTCAGCTCAGAGTGGAAAGACAAAGTCGGTAAGGGCACATCGGTAAACTGGCCGGTCGGACTGGGCGGCAAGGGCAATGAAGGAGTGGCCGGCACCGTAAAGCAAACCGAAGGAAGTCTCGGGTACGTTGAACTCATCTACGCCGTCTCCAACAAAATGCCTTATGGCAGCGTGCAGAACCCTGCTGGATCGTTCGTCAAAGCCAGCCTTGACTCAGTGACAGCGGCAGCAGCATCAGTGAAAGACATGCCTGAAGACTTCAGGGTCTCCATTACCAACGCGCCCGGCAAAACCGCCTACCCCATCAGCAGCTTTACCTGGCTTCTGGTTCCCGCGGAATGGAAGGATGCAAGCAAGGAAAAAGCTTTTGTCGACTTTCTAAACTGGATGGTCGATCAGGGCCAGACCATGACGGCACCGCTGCAGTACGCTCCGTTGCCAAAGAATGTAGCCGCAAAAGTGAAAGCGCGGATCAAAGAAATCAAGGTAAACGGGAAGCAGTCTGCGCAGAAGTAAGCACAAAACTTCCTTCAACTCCTTCCAGCGCCGGTTTAACTTGCCGGCGCTTCTTTTTTAACAATCTATTAACAATCGTCTGCTAGCTTGCAAACATGCGAACCATGCCGAAGCGCGGGCCTTCCCGGGGCTCAGAAGTGCCTGAAGGAGCAGATATGCCGGCTCCTGTTCTGGGCAGCTCGGAAACGCTGCAGATTGTGCCTAAAAGCCGTCTGGTTTTCCGGGAAAATGTGGCTGCCGACCGGGTATTTCGTGCCGTAGTCCTTCTCTGCGCGCTGGCTGTGCTGGCCATGGTGGGTCTTATCTTTTTTGAACTGGTCAGCCAATCGCGGCTTTCCATATCAAAATTTGGTTTCAAATTCCTGGTCAAGCAAATCTGGGACCCCGTAGCTGAAGATTTTGGCGCATTGCCTTTTATTTACGGCACAGTCGTTTCCTCATTGGTCGGTCTGGTGATCGCGGTCCCTCTCTCTGTTGGAACGGCACTCTTTCTCACCGAGATTTGCCCGCTCCGCATTCGGGCGGTCCTTTCTCTGCTGGTCGAACTGCTTGCGGCGATTCCCAGTGTAATTTATGGACTCTGGGGCATCTTTGTTCTGGCGCCGTTTATCCGCGTGCACGTGGAGCCCTTTCTGGCCAGGTATTTCGGTTGGACAGGTTTATTTGAAGGCCCAAAGTACGGCTGGGGAATGCTTGCGGCCGGAATGATCATTGCCATTATGATTCTGCCCATCATTGCTTCCATCACCCGTGAGGTCATCACAGCTGTTCCTCGTGTGCAGCGCGAAGCCGCGTTGGCGCTGGGAGCCACAAAGTGGGAAATGCTGCGCATCGCTGTCCTGCGCAACGCTCGGCCGGGTATCTTTGGAGCAGTGATTCTGGGGCTTGGCCGTGCCTTGGGTGAAACCATGGCCGTAACCATGGTGATCGGCAACCGTCCGGAAATCGCGCGTTCCCTCTTCGCTCCCGGATACACTCTTGCCAGCGCGGTTGCCAATGAATTCACTGAGGCTGTTGGCAATTTGTATCTAAGTGCTCTGATGGAAATGGCGCTGGTTTTATTTGTGATAACCCTCATTGTGAACGCTCTAGCCGGGTTGCTGGTATGGTCCATAGCCCGGGGAAAGCCGTCGAGGGCCCTTGCTTAAAAACCTTCACACCACTTCGCTTCGCCGCAGGCTATCCAACTGGACGGCTCTTGGCTTCATCACCTTGGCTGCGCTGATAGTGACTGTGCCTCTCTTTCTTATTCTGGGAACAGTTGTGGTTCGAGGCTTGGGCACTTTCAATTGGGCCTTCCTCACCCAGATTCCCAAACCCATTGGTGAAGAGGGTGGCGGCATGGGTAACGCGATTCTCGGGTCGATCTTGCTTTTAGGCTTCGCCAGCCTGATCGGCGTTCCGTTGGGAATTGGTGCGGGGATATTTTTGGCCGAGTACGGCCGCAACAAATTTGGCAACATCGTCCGCTTTACTGCCGACGTGCTGAACGGAGTGCCCTCAGTTGTAATTGGCATGACGGCATGGGCTTTGGTCGTGGTTCCACAAGGGCATTTCTCCCTTATTTCTGGCAGCGTGGCTCTCGGGATTATGATGATC
>JBARNL010000531.1:0-9297 GCA_049802955.1 Candidatus Angelobacter sp. | reverse complement strand
GAGCATGAGGGCGCAACAGCGAAGAGTTGAGCCCTGAAAAAGAGACATGGCATATCCGAAAGATTACAAGTACACCAAAGAACACGAATGGATACAGGTGAATGGCAACTCTGCCATAGTAGGAATTACCGATCACGCGCAGGAATCGCTGGGCGATATCGTGTTTGTGGAACTGCCCAAGGTGGGCGCCCAAGTGGAAGCGGGCAAGAGCTTTGGCACGGTGGAATCGGTAAAGGCCGTGTCTGAGCTTTATGCCCCGGCCTCCGGCAAAGTTGTTGAGGTGAATGAGAGCCTGAACCAGAGTCCCGAAGCCGTGAACCAGGACGCGCACGCGGCCTGGATGATCAAGCTGGAACTGACTAACCCGAGCCAGGCGGACGCGCTGATGTCGGCGGACGATTACGAGAAATATATCGCGGAAGAAAAGTAGTTCCTGAAATCCCGACCCTGAGCTTGCGAAGGGGAGGGAACCCTATAGCCGCGACGAGCTGTGGGGCGGGATGACGAGTTTAAAAAATCTTACAGTAAGCCTAAAAAATATAGAAGATCGTAGGGCTCCCTCGCCTGCAAAGCACGCAGGCTCGGGATTACAGAAAAACATGCGCTACTTACCCAAATCTCCTGCTGATCGCGCGCAGATGATGCGCGAGATTGGATGCAAGTCCATAGATGACCTGTTTGCGCCGATTCCGGCGGAATATCGGCTTACGCGCGACCTGAAAGTTCCGCGGCAGATGGCGGAATCGGAAATCATTGATTACTTCCATGAGCGCGCGAACGCGAATGCAGCGGGCTATGCGCTGTTTCTGGGTGCAGGCGCTTACCACCACTACCGTCCGGTGGTGATTGACGCAATGGTTTCACGCGGCGAGTTCCTGACCTCATACACGCCATATCAGGCGGAGATTGCGCAGGGAACACTCCAGGCCATTTTTGAATTCCAGACGATGATCTGCGAATTGACTGGAATGGAAGTGGCGAACGCTTCAATGTATGACGGCTCAACCGGCGCTGCTGAAGCCATGCTGATGGCAGTGCGCATCACCGGACGGAAAGCGGCGGTAGTGGCGCGCAGCGTGCATCCGGAATACCGCGAGGTGATGCACACTTACACGCAACACCAGGGGCTGCCAATTACGGAATGCGATTACCTGGAAAATGGCCGCGTGGATATGGCTGACCTGGAAAAGAAGATTACGTCAGACACGGCATGCGTGCTGATCCAGTCGCCAAATTTCTTTGGCACGATTGAAGACGTGACTGCGGTCGCCGATCTCGTCCATAAGAAAGGCGCACTGCTGATCGTCTCGATTGCGGAGGCGCTATCGCTCGGAATTGTGAAGCCGCCGATAGAAGCCGACATTGTTTCCATGGAAACACAATCTTTCGGAGTCCCGCTGGGTTATGGCGGGCCTTATGCAGGCGTGATGGCGACAAAAGAAAAATTCGTCCGGCAGATTCCCGGACGGTTGGTGGGTGAAACAAAAGATAAAGACGGCAAACGCGGATTCGTGCTGACGCTTTCTACGCGCGAGCAACATATCCGCCGCGAGAAAGCGACGTCGAACATCTGCACCAACCAGGCGCTGATTGCCACAATGGCTACTATCTACCTGACGATCTATGGTCGCGAAGGGCTGAAAGAGTTGGCGCAACAGAACCTCGCCAAGGCCATGTATGCGTCGAAGGAGTTTGCGAAACAGGGAAAGATACTGTTTGAAGGCGCGCCGCGCTTCAATGAGTTTGTGCTGAAGACCAAAGACGATGCAAATGCCATCAACAAACGGTTACTGGAAAAGAAGATGATTGGCGGGTTCCCGCTGAACCGGCATTATCCGGAGCTGGGCAATGCATCCTTGTGGTGTTGCACGGAGATGAACAGCAAAGAGCAGATTGACGCGGCAGTGCAGGCGGTGGGCCAATGAGCGGCTTTGATATTAAAAACCAGGACATCAAAAAAGCGACACAGCATGTTAACCAGAATGAAGGGCTGATCTTTGAGCGGTCATCACCGGGGAAGAAGGGTTACCGGCTGGCGCCGCTGGATGTTCCCGAAGTGGATTACAAGGCAGCTCTGGGCACAGCAGCGCGCGCAGATCTGGGCAACATGCCGGAGGTGAGTGAGATGGAGATCATCCGCCACTTCACCCGGCTTTCCACATGGAATTACGCGATTGATCTGGGCATGTACCCGCTGGGTTCCTGCACTATGAAATATAACGCGCGGGTGAATGAAGTTGTGGCGCGTTTTCCGGGACTGGCGAACGCGCATCCGTACCAGCCGGCTGAAGTCTCACAAGGCGCAATGCGCGTGATGAAGACGCTCTCCGATTGCCTGCTGGACATTACCGGCATGGACGCGATCACGCTGCAACCCGCGGCGGGCGCGCACGGCGAGATGACCGGAATCCTGCTGATGCATGCGTATTTGCAATCGAAAGGAAATCCACGCAAGAAGATTTTGATTCCTGATTCCGCGCACGGTACCAATCCGGCGACGGCGGCGATCTGCGGATATGCCGTTGAAAATTTGAAGTCGAACTCACGCGGCATGGTGGACGTGAGCGCGCTGGCGGCGCAGATGAATGAAGACGTCGCCGGGCTGATGCTTACCAATCCCAACACATTGGGAATTTTTGAGCAGGAGATCCACAAGATAGCCGACATCCTGCATGAAAAAGGCGGATTGCTTTACATGGATGGCGCCAACATGAATGCGCTCGTCGGCAAAACCCGCCCCGGCGATTTTGGCGTGGACGTGATGCACCTCAATCTGCACAAAACTTTTTCCACGCCGCACGGCGGAGGCGGCCCGGGATCTGGGCCGGTGGCGTGCAAGAAAATTCTGGAGCCATTTCTGCCGAAGCCGGTGATTGTGGAGCGCGCTGACGGCACACTGGCGTTTGACTATGATCGGCCTAAGTCAGTGGGACGCGTGCGCATGTTCTATGGGAACTTTGGCATGCACGTGCGAGCGCTGGCTTACACGCTGGCCAACGGTCCTGACGGCCTGCGGCAGACCACGGAAGACGCCGTACTGAACGCGAATTACATCCGCAAAAAACTGGAAGGCGACTACAACTTGCCATACCAAAGCCCGTCGATGCACGAAGTGGTCTTCAGCGACAGTATTCAGGAACAGAAGGGCGTAAAGACCGGCGACATTGCCAAGCGCCTGATCGATTACGGTTTCCATCCTTATACTGTGTCGTTTCCGCTGGTGGTGCACGGCGCAATCATGATTGAGCCCACAGAGAGTGAGTCGCTGGAAGAGCTGGACTTGCTGGTGGACGCGATGAAGTCAATTGCACGCGAAGCGGAGGAAGATCCGGAGTTCGTTAGGAGCGCGCCGCATACGACGAGGATGAAGCGGCTGGATGAAACGGCCGCGGCAAGAAAGCCGATATTGAGATGGAAGCCGGCTGCGGCGCGGAGCGCGGGCGAATGAGCGTCCATGTCTGTAACCCCGAGCTTTGCGAGGGAACCCTTCCACTACCTAATCCCCTGTAGGGCTGCGGAGCATTCGGTATATAAGCGTTTTAGCGTATTAACCACTTGGGCCCAACCCTATACAGTTCTTAACTATAGGGATCTCTCGCTTTCGCTCGAGACTGCGGAGGACACCTAAGGTAACATTTCCGCTGTTTAATGCTTGAGGTACACTTCTGTTAGCCATGTCATCTCTGAAGTTATATTTTCTCTGTCTACTATTGTCTTTGTCTGCGCCGGCGATGCTGGGGCAGACCGCAGCGGCCGGCGCTAACGACCCGGTATTGCTGCACACGCTGCAACAGGAACTTGATCGCGCGATGAGTTCGCTGAGCAAGGCCGATCCCGCGCCTTATTTCATCAGCTATGCCGGAAACGAAGATTTTGGTTCCGTCATTATGGCCAGCAATGGCGCGCTGGTGGCCAACATCAAGCGGCATGACCGCACGGTGGATGTTTCTGTCCGCGTGGGCAGCCGCGAACTCGACAACACGCACGGCGAGAACCGCTTTAACGCGGTCACCACGGCATCTTTGCCGCTGGAGGACAAGCCAGATGCGATTGCGCGCGTGCTGTGGATCAATACCGATCGCATGTACAAAAAAGCCGCGCAGGGATTTCTTGAGGTGAAGACCAATACCAAGGTCCGCGCGGATGAAGAGGATTCGTCGCCGGATTTTTCAGCGGAGAAGCCGCAGGTCTATATCGGGAAGGAAACTGTTCCGCCCAAGTTTGACCAGCATGAGTGGGAAGAGCGAGTGCGAAATCTTTCCGCGATCTTCAAGAAATATCCTGATATTGAAAGCTCGACGGTAGTGCTGCTGGTGCAGGATACGACGCGCTACTTTGTTTCCAGCGAAGGCTCAAGGCTGGTGGACGCACGTCCGCTGATCCGGGTGCTGGCGCTGGGCAGCACGCGCTCCGTTGATGGGATGGAGTTGGCAAGGTCGGAGACGTTTGATGCTTCCACTTTTGACAAGCTGGCGCCGGAGCAGGAGATCGCGGCGAAGATCGAGAAGATTGCGCAGGACCTGCAAAAGCTGAAGAAAGCCCCAGTGGTGGAACCGTTCAACGGGCCAGCGTTGCTTTCGGGACGCGCGGCGGCCGTGTTCTTCCATGAGGTGGTGGGGCATCGGCTGGAAGGGCAGCGGCAGCGCGGAGAGAACGAAGGCCAGACTTTTACCAAGATGATTGGCCAGCCCGTTTTGCCGAAATTTTTGAGCGTGGAAGACGATCCCACGCTGGCGAAGCTGGACGGCGTGGAGCTGAGCGGCAATTACAGTTACGACGAAGAAGGCGAGAAGAGCAAGAAGGTGGAGCTGATTTCCAATGGCATATTGAAGCAGTTCCTGATGTCACGGATGCCGGTGAAGGGCTTTTTGCAATCGAACGGTCATGGACGCGGGCAGGCCGGCATGATGCCGGTTGGCCGCCAGGGAAATTTGATTGTCCGCTCCAACAAGACAGTGGCGGATTCTCAACTGCGGCAGGAGTTGATCAACGAGATCAGGAAGCAGAAGAAGCCGTTTGGGCTTTACTTTGAAGACATCGCCGGCGGCTTTACCTTGACGATGCGCAACATGCCGCAAGCGTTCCAGGTAATGCCGCTGATGGTGTGGAAAGTGTATCCGGATGGGCGTCCGGATGAACTGGTGCGCGGCGTGGACATTATTGGCACGCCGCTGAACGCGCTGAACAGAATCGTGTTGACGGGGCAGAAAATGGATGTATTTAACGGCGAGTGCGGGGCGGAGTCGGGTTCGATTCCCGTGGCTGCGGCCGCGCCAGCCATGCTGTTTTCAGAAATCGAGGTGCAGAAGGTGTCACAGGGCCATGAGCGACCTCCGCTGCTGCCGCCTCCAGGTTTGGAAAAAACCGAGGTAGCAAACCAGCAATCCAACAAGCCGGAGGTGCACTAATGCGCCGGCTGATTACCGTTTTTCTTCTCTTGGTTGTTTTTTCGGCGGTTGCACTGGCAGGCGACAGTGCGGCGACGCCTGCGGCGACATCGGTTTCTACAAACGATCATGGCGATACGGTGCTGAAGGCGATGCTTACCGAGCTGAAGCGCTCGCAGGAAAAGCTGCAACTGGGGCAGTTGCAGAGACCGTATTACATCGATTACCAGGTCACGGAAATCCAGGACAACATTGCCGACGCAACGCTGGGCGCGCTACGCACTGATCAAGTGAACAGCGGACGGCTGGTGCGCGTGGTGGTACGAATCGGCGACTATAAGCAGGACAGCTATTTTGGCGAAGGAATGGGCGCGGTAGAAGTGCTGCCCACCGACAACGATGAACTGGCGCTCCGACGCCAACTGTGGCTCGCCACAGACAAAGCGTATAAGTCCGCGCTGAGCGGTTTTACGGAAAAACAGGCGGCGCTGAAGAGCGTGGAAACAGAAAGCGACCTGGCCGATTTTTCGCAGGAGAAGCCGGCGCAATCAGTACGCGACCTCGCCAAGCTGGACGTGGACCTGGATAAATGGAAGCAGGAAATCCGCGCGACTTCTGATTTGTTCCGCAGCGATCCCAGCCTGGAGATGAGCAGTGCCTTTCTGAATTTCCGCGTGTTGAACCGGTACTTCGTCAACACCGAAGGCACGGTAACGCGCAATGGCAAGAGCATTTACTCGCTTCTGTTCTCCGCCTCCGATCAATCCGAGGATGGCATGCACCTGGAGCGCAGCCACGGCTGGGTTGTGACCACGCCGGACGAACTCCCCAAACAAGATGAGGTGGCGCAGGAAGCCACAAAGCTGATAGGCAGCTTTGCGGCGCTGAAGAAAGCTCCGCTGGTGGAAGACGATTATCGCGGGCCGGTGCTGTTCTCGGCGGATGCGGCAACGTCTTTATTTGAGCGGCTGATTGTTCCAAACATTCTGGGGATACGTCCTGATCTGGGAAATCCGGCGCGCACGAACGGGGAATTTGCTTCCTACTATAAAGGACGCGTGCTGCCGGAGACGTTTACCGTGGTGGACGATCCAAAGGCCAAAGAGTTTGAGCACCAGTCGCTGGCAGGTTTTTACGATGTGGACGACGAAGGCGTGGAAGCACAAAAAGTCACGGTGATCGAGAAGGGCATGCTGACGAATTACCTGCTGGGCCGCGAACCGATCCGCGATTTCCCGCATTCGAACGGGCACGGCCGGACAGCGCTGGCAGGAGCGCCGCGTCCGCAGATATCGAACCTGATCTTTAAGGCGGAGCACAGCATTCCTTTTGACGAGCTGAAGAAGAAGCTGATCCAAATGTGCAAGGACCAGGGCCGTCCGTATGGCTATTTTGTGGAGACCACCGGGCCTCAGCTTTCACCGCGCCTGCTGTGGAGAATCTACGTAAATGACGGTCATCAAGAGTTGGTGCGCGGGGCGGTCTTCAAGCAACTGGATACGCGCGCACTGCGGAGCGACATCGTGGCCACGGGTACTGACAATTACGTTTACAACCGGGCGGAGCCGCTGCCCAGCGCAATTGTTGCGCCATCAATCCTGTTTGGCGAGTTGGATATTCAGCGGGCCAACAGGACACGGGAGAAGCTGCCACAGTATCCTGCGCCGGGGCTGAGTTCGGTTACAGCGACTAAGTAAAGGGCTTTACCACAGACGGCCCAGAGGGGCACGGAGGATTTTTCCGAAGTTCCGAGCGGAGCGAGGAATCCCTATAGCCGCGTGATAGAACCATTCTGTGGGATCGTCAATTCGTTCTTCCAGACGCATCGTAGAATTTCGCAGCTCATCCAGAAACCATTTACTATAGGGTTTCCTCGCGTCAACCGACGCTCGGAACAAGGCAAAAATGGCCCGAATCCACGTACTTTCCGAGCATGTTGCCAACAAGATCGCCGCGGGCGAGGTGGTGGAGCGTCCAGCGTCGGTACTGAAGGAGCTGCTGGAAAATGCGCTGGATGCAGGCGCAACGCGAGTCCGTGTGCAAGTGGAAGCGGGCGGCAAGAAGCTGATCCAGGTCACAGATAACGGCTGCGGCATGGTGCGCGACGATGCGCTGCTGGCTTTTGAGCGCCACGCGACCTCGAAGATCAAGGATGCGGAAGATCTCCTGAACATACATACTCTGGGTTTTCGCGGTGAGGCGCTGCCCTCGATTGCATCTGTGGCGCGGGTACTGCTGGAAACGCGAGCGACAGAGGAAGATGGCGGAACGGTGCTGGAGATTGCCGGCGGAAAAATTCTGCGGGTGGAAGAAGCAGGACTGCCGCCGGGAACGTCGCTGGCGGTACGCGATCTGTTTTTCAACACTCCGGCGCGGAAGAAATTTTTGAAAGCGGAGTCGACCGAGCTTTCTCATCTTGCGTCGCTGGTGACGCATTACGCGCTGGCGCACCCGGAAAAGCATTTTGAGCTGCATTCGGCCACAGACGCGATGCTGGTGGCCGCGCCTGTGCGTTCGCACTCTGACCGCATTTACCAGATATTTGGCCGCGAGACACTGGACCAACTGGTTCCGCTGGCGGCGACCATGAAGCTGGAACGTGCGGGAATACCGGAGCCTCCGCCCTGGCGGCGCGGCGAAGATTACCAGGCGCCGGTTCCGGGCGATATACGCCTGCATGGGTTTATTTCCAAGCCGGAGTTGCAGAAGCTGAACCGAAACTCAATCTATGTGTTTGTGAATGGGCGGCTGATTCGCGACCGCATGGTGCAACACGCGATCATCGAAGGCTATAGGAATATTCTGCCGCCAACGGTTTTTCCCGTGGTGCTGCTGTTCATCGAACTGCCGAATGAGGAAGTGGATGCGAATGTGCATCCATCGAAGACTGAAGTGCGCTTCCGGCAGCATACGCTGGTACACGATTTTGTGCGCGAGTCAGTGCGGGCGGCGCTGATGAAGGCGCGTCCAGTGCCGCAGTTTACGCGAGAGATTACGGCGCAGCCCACGGCCGCACCCGGACTGAGTCCGGGTGCGCAGTATCATGACGATTTCGCGCTGCGGCCGGAAACTCTACCGGCGGTAAATGAGCGGCTGCAATTTGGCGGAGATCCGATTGCATTGGAAGCGAACATGACCCTCAGCGGTTTCGGAGCGGTAGGCGCGCCAGCCATGGCGAGGAGCGTGAATGGCCACACCGATGTCTGCGGCAATGTGTTGGAAGACGAGCCGCAAGCGGTGGTGGATCAACTGGCGCTGGCGAGCTTAAAGCCCGTTGGGCAGGTGAGGGATTCGTTTATCCTGGCGGTGAATGCCGACGGGTTGTGGATCGTGGACCAACACGTGGCGCACGAGCGCGTGCTGTTTGAAAAAATCCTGCGGGAGCGGGGACAGAACGATGCGGCGCAGGATGGCCAGCGGCTGTTGATGCCGCTGCTGGTGGAGCTTACGCCGGGACAGCAGGCGGTGTTTGCCGAAATTTCAGAAGAGCTGCGGCACAACGGATTTGAAGTGGAACTGTTTGGCACTCGAACGGTAGCCATAAAGACCGCTCCGGGCGGCGTGCGTCCGGCGGATGTAGAAAAAATGTTAGTCGAGTTGTTGGACCAATTTCAGCAGGAAGAGCAGGCGCTCAACCTGGACAAGATCCGGGGAAAGATTGCGGCGAGCATCGCGTGCCATGCCGCCATCAAAATCAACATGCCGCTGGAACAAAACAAAATGGAATGGCTGCTGAAGGAGCTGGCAAGAACTGAGTGTCCAATGACGTGCCCGCACGGAAGGCCGGTGGTGCTGCGGTATTCCGTGAAGGAGATACAGAAGGCGTTTAAGAGGATTTAGAAGACAGCCAAACCCAACACCTTTGAGACACAGAGGAAACGGAGGGAAGCGGAGGATATTTGTTGAGTTG
>JBARNL010000530.1:0-6426 GCA_049802955.1 Candidatus Angelobacter sp. | reverse complement strand
AGCTAGGATCGATAATCAAGGTGGCTGACGGAATCACGGTACAAACCTGGATATATGAGCACTGGTTCGCCCCGCTGGCGCAGGAGAAAAACGCGTCACTGGCCTTTGCCCTCTGGTACGTCGCATTGTGGACGTTAGTCGCCTGGGGAATGTTCCGGAAGAAAATTTTCGTGAAGGTTTAAACGTAAACGCAGGGTTGCGTTACAGGCGAACTATACCTCAGAATTGAACGGAAATGACTTCGCCTTTTGGTGAAGCTATTCTGAACTCGTTCGTGTGGCGAAACGGTAGAGGCTCCGTAAACGCCAGGTCGCGCATAGATCGTAAACACCATATGCCTCCCGGTAAGCGAACGTATTCGCTTTGCCCAGCTAATCGAATCCTCTCCTCTCCAAAGCTGAGGAAATAATCGGACGCAGCAGGCACGTGCACCAGAGCTATTGCTTCGGCTTCCATGTCAGTTGGATTTCCGATGTATATGACGGCGGGCACCGGGCGCTCATCAACTTCAACGCTGCCAAAGTCCGCCTTTTTCAACCAGTGTGCGGGCGCATACGCAATGACGACCCACAACGTGATGAGCAGCGCATTGGCGAGTGATAGGGTCCGCCTAGCTGTGCGTGCTGCCATTGATGCGACGAGTGCGAAGCACGACAGTAATAACAAACCACCCGTAACATACGACGTTTGAAACATTTCACCATATGGGGTCTGTGCTTTGCTGAGTAGGACAAGAAAACAAATCCAGTTTGCCAGAACCTCTAATCCGATTGCTATTCCCAAGCGCCTCTTCCAGATTTTGAAAGGCCTTGTTCGTCTCCAGACAAATAATGCGAGAAGCAATAGAAATGGCGGGGAAATCAACCATGCTATTGAAAAGGCAACGCGGACTCCTATGTTAAGCATTGTCACGATGAAACTGTAGCGCGAAAACCGCGGCACTTCCAGATCACTGTCGTTAGCGCGTTTGGACTCATAACCTCGTCGGTCTCGTCATCGCCGCCTGTTTCACTGGTTCGCCCGTCTTCGACTCAACCAGCTTCATGTACTCAGTCAGCGTAACAAAGCGATAGCCCCGCGCTTTCAGGTCGGTGATCAGCTGGGGCATGATGGCTGCTGTGGTCGAAAGCTCATGGAAGGCGAGAATGTGTGTGTAGGTGCCTTTCTTTTCACGCTGCCCTATCTGCTGTAACACTGCGTCCGGCAGCGACGGCTTAGGACATCCCACGGCTTTACCCGCACAAAGATAGTCGAGCGAGTTCACGTCGCGCAGCGCCATAGGGTTTTCTTGCGAAATGGTCAGCACGCGATAGCCTTGCTTCTGCAGATCCCGCCGCGCATCATCGGTCAAGATCCAGTCCGGAGGGCGCACATACCTGGGCTGCGTGCCGGTCACGGCTTTGATCGCCTGGGCTCCGCGATCTACGTCATGCATGACCCATTGTTCGCCGTTTTTCTTTTCCGCGCTGCGCAGCTCCAGATGGCTATACGTATGGTCTTCCAGCTCATGGCCGCGCCGGATCAGTTGCTCCGCCGCGTCAACGCAGCTAACGCCGATATTTTCTTCGTGCCTGGGTTCGCCCCACGTCTTGGGAGTGAGCCGCCATCCGACCACAAAAAACGTCGCCTTAACGCCATTCTGGTCGAGAATATCGACCAGGCCCGGAGCAGGATGGACTCCCTTGCTGCCAAACAAGACATAGGGCCGTGGGCCGTCGTCAAAGGTAAGTGCGATCAGCTTGTCAGCCGCAACAGAAGTGGTGTCTGCTACCGGACGGGCCGTGGCCACCGGAGTCTTTTTGGACATCAGGCTGCCAGCAACACTGTGGCTGGCTACAAAAGAAGAATTGTTCGGATCGATGCCGGCCCTAAGATTGTTAGAACCAAGATTGCTAGAACCAAGATTGCTAGAACCAAGATTGTTGGAACCAATCTCGTTGGACCGAAGCCGGTTAGGCCCAGCACATGCGCTGAGCACTGCAAGACTGGCGATTAGCGACAACATCCTGACTTGACGCATTACGTCTCTCACCCCGATTTACCGGTTCATTCCGGCAAAAATAGTTCAACTCCAAAACTTGTTCGGGGAGACGGATGAAGCACTGAAGCGGCAATTGGCAGATCGTTAACCAGTTTTTATCACGGGCAAGCTCTGTTGGTTATAGCCCAAAGGTCAGTGACGAAGGTAACCACGCGAGTGTATGGGATTTAGAGCGCTACCCAAGATAATGTACCCTGACAGGTTTACCTCAGCGGCTTAAGCCGGTAATGGACCAGCACTTACAGCAGGCATAAATGCCTGCTCCACCCTGAGAGCGATATAGCAACTTTGGAACCGCCGTAGTAAAGGCATTCAGCTCTCTTGGGTTAGCAAGCTATTTTGCAATGCTCTAGATTTTCGGCAGCAGGAAGAAGAACGTTGTTCCGTGTCCCACGGTGCTTTCCACCCGCACGGAACCGCCGTGATTTAGAACAATATGCTTTACGATTGCCAAGCCGAGCCCGGTACCGCCGCTTTCGCGCGACCGCGCTTTGTCAACGCGATAAAAGCGTTCAAAGATGCGCGGCAAATGTTCAGATGCGATGCCGGGGCCGAAATCGCGGACAAAGAATTCAACGCCATTTTCACGTTGCGCTGCTCCCATAATGATCTTTTTTCCGCTCTGGGCATAGCGCAAAGCGTTGCTGATGAGGTTGCCGAAGACCTGGTGTACCGCGTAATTATCGGACAGCACGGAGTAATCCGGTATGTCTTCAAGGATGAGTTCCACTTGGGCCGCGCGGGCGTCCTCCTGCATTGACGATGCGGCTTCGGCGAGCAACTGCCGCGCCGGATGAGGACGTAAATCAAGTTTTTCCTCGCCCGATTCAACACGCGCCAGCACCAGGAGGTCTTCAGTCAAGCGGCCCATGCGCTCAGCATTGCGGCGAATGACCTGCAGGAAGTCACGAGCGCTGTCATTAAGCATTCCATCAGATTCAAGCAGGGTTTCAGCGTAGCCGCGGATGGAAGTCAGCGGTGTGCGCAGTTCGTGAGAGACATTGGCAATGAAATCTCGCCGCGTTTTTTCCACGCGCTCAATCTCGGAGATGTCATGCAGCACGCTGACAACTCCGCCATCGGGCAGCGGCTCTGCTGTCACGGAAAATGACCGGCGGCCGGAGAGCGAAGCGGCAATCGTGCCCTCTCGGCGTCTTGATTGCAGCACTTCATTGATTGTGGCAAGAAAATCGGGATGGCGCAGCAATTCGGTCACTGGAACACCGATGCGAACCGGCCGGTGCAATATGCCGGCGATAGCGTGGTTGGCCCAGCGCACTTTCATGTCGGGCGAAACGGCGATTACGCCGTCCGTCATGCTATTGAGCAGAGCTTCAAGTTCAGAGCGGCTTTCACGCACGGCGGCAAAGTTTTCTTCCAGGCGGCGGGCCGTTCGGTCAAGAGCCACGGCCACCTGGGCGATTTCGTCACCGCTGGTCACGGCAATGCGCGCGGAAAGATCTCCGGCGGCAACTTGCTCGGCGAAACGCACAATACGGCGCAGCCGGCGGGAAATCACCTCCGCGATTACCGCTGCCAGCACAAGTGCAAGCAGTAAAGCCAGCATAGTAGCTCGGAGCAGGTTTGCCCGAATCGAAGCAATCTGTTGCTGGAGGCTGGAAAGTGGATAAGCCAGACGAACTATCTTGTCACCGCTGGGAACGGCCAGGTAAAGGAATTCAATGCCAACAGTATGGCTTACGCGAGACGAACTGCCTATTTTACCGGCAAGAGCGGCCACCACCTCGGGCCGGCTTGCATGGTTTTCCATGGTTTGGGCGTCGGCTTCAGAGTCGGCAAACACCATCCCATTGCGGGCGATGATGGTGACCCGGGTTTGCGTAATGCGCGCTTCCTCCTCGGCCATCTGCTGCAGCGAATGCTGGTGGTCATTTTCAACGCGCAGCGCGAAGCCCTGCGCATTCTGCACAAGAAGTTTCTCAATGTCATTACGAACCGCATTTTCCCAGGTATGCCGAATGCTGATATCCAGCGTAAGTGTAGCCGCGGCAATCACCGCGACAAACGCCCCCATGGCTTTCAGGAAGATACGGTTTCTCATCTTGCCGCCTCAAACTTATAGCCCGCGCCTCGGACAGTCTTTAGATACCGTGGATCTTCCGGGTCCTGCTCGATCTTTTCGCGCAGCCGCCGGATATATACGTCCACGGAGCGAGGCGTCACGAAAGATAGATCGCGCCACACGGCGTCAAGCACCTGATCACGGGAGTAGACGCGGCCCGGATGCGAGGCGAGAAAATGCAGCAGCCGGAATTCCGTTGCCGTGACGTCAGTAGGCTTGCCGCGCACCATCAGCGTCATGGAATCGCTGTGCAGCTCGAAATCGGGAGTGGTTATGCTCGTGGTCAATGGCTGCTCAAAACGCCGCAGCACCGCCCGCACGCGCGCTGTGAGTTCGCGGATACCGAAAGGTTTGGTGATGTAATCGTCGGCGCCAAGGTCCAGGCCGCGAACGCGGTCTTCCTCGCCTGCGCGTGCCGTGAGAAAGATGATCGGGATCCGGGCCAGGTCATTGCTTTCGCGAATTTGGCGGCAGACTTCAAAGCCACTGTGGCCGGGAACCATAATGTCGAGCAGAAACAGAACAGGCAGATGCTTGCGCGCCTGGGGCAAGACTTCGTCGCCGGAAGCACAAAGGCGGACATTGAACCCGGCCAATTGCAGGTGGTGGCTGACCAGGTTTCCAATATCCGAATCGTCTTCAAGAACAAGGATGTTTTGTTTCAATGGGTCAGAGCGTTCGCATAATGATTTTAACCGCTACTATAACTCGACTGGCTAATTTACATTGATGACGTAAATTCCTTTGTGTAAAAGCGAGAGGGTATAAGTTGGTTTTTGCCTAACGAGCGAAAACCAATCCTGAGAAAAGGAGACTTACACCCGATGGCGAATGGCACCGCGAGCGGGTGTACATGTATGTCATGTGCTGGTCTAAATACTTCTTATGCCACAACGCTGGGCGCTGCGGCGCGTTTGGGCAAAATCTCACCGATGCGGCGGATTTGTGCGCCCACGCCTTTCAGCTTCTCTTCAATGCGCTCATAGCCGCGATCTACGTGATAGACGCGGTCGATGATGGTTTCACCGTCGGCCACTAGCGCTGCAATGACGAGAGATGCTGAAGCGCGAAGATCAGAACATTGGACTGCCGCGGAGCTGAGAGGAGTCTTGCCGCGAACGATGGCACGGCTGCCTTCCACTTTGATATTTGCGCCCATGCGGGCCAGTTCGCCGGCGTGCATGAAGCGGTTCTCAAAAATGTTTTCCGTGATGATAGACGTCCCCTGGGCCTGCGTGGCCAGCGTCATATATTGCGCCTGCATATCGGTGGGAAAGCCGGGAAATTCTTCTGTGCTGATATCGACTGCTTCAAGCTGATGGCCGTTGGTCACGCGCATGGAATCAGTTCCAGCCGTGATGCTTACTCCGCATTCTTCCAGCTTTCGAATCAGTGAGCCAAGATGCGAGGGATCACAGTTGGTAAGCTGGAGGTCGCCTCCGGTGAGCACAGCGGCAATCACAAAGGTGCCGGCTTCAATGCGATCGGGAATGATGCGATGCCGCGCACCATGAAGTTTCTCCACGCCACGGATACGGATGGTATGAGTTCCTGCGCCTGAAATCTTTGCTCCCATTTTGGTGAGCAGAGCGGCGAGATCCACAACTTCAGGCTCGCGGGCGCAATTTTCCATGATGGTCTCGCCTTCGGCCAGTGTTGCGGCCATCATAAGATCTTCAGTGCCGGTGACGGTGATCTTGTCAAAAATAATATGACCGCCGCGCAGCCGGTCTGTGCTGGCTTCAATATAGCCGTGCTCCTGCGTGATGGCAGCGCCGAGCCGTTCCAGCCCTTTGATATGGAGATCGATAGGCCGCGCGCCAATGGCGCAACCGCCGGGCTGGGAAACGCGGGCACGTCCCATACGCGCAAGCAGCGGTCCCAGGACCAGGGTGGAAGCCCGCATGGTCTTTACCAGTTCATAAGCGGCTTCAGGATTGACCAGGTTGTTGCAGGAAATTGTGGTGCGATGGGAAGCGCGTCCATAGCCCAATTCAACGTCAGCGCCCATTGAGACGAGCAGGTTGCGCTCGGTCTGAATGTCGCGGACATCGGGAATATTTTCCAGAATCACGGGCTCATCGGTAAGGATGGCGGCGGCCATTGCGGGCAAAGCGGCATTCTTGGCGCCGCTGATGCGTACGCTTCCCACCAGGGGATTGCCACCACGAATTACAAATTTATCCATAAGACTCTCTGGCGCAACAGCTACATTCCGGAAGTCGATCCGGATGGTCCGGCTGCGCGTGACCGGCTTTCTGAAACCGGGATCGTCCGCGGAAAACAGCGGCTCTGGATTGCT
>JBARNL010000529.1:0-2366 GCA_049802955.1 Candidatus Angelobacter sp. | reverse complement strand
TCAAGGCGCCCATGCCGGGTAAAGTGGTGCGTGTGCTGGCGGGAGTGGGAACCCCGGTGGAGGCAGGACAAAGTGTTCTGGTGATTGAAGCCATGAAAATGCAGAATGAGTTGAAAGCTCCCAAAAGCGGCATAGTAAAAAAGATCAATGTCGCGGAAGGCGCAGCCGTGGAAGCAGGCCAAGCCCTGGCAGAAGTGGAATGAATTCTACTTTGTTCCTGAGCTCTTCAAAATCTGCTCAGCGTAATAATTATGGATTTCCGCGTTGTCACGCAAAACTTCATCGTATGCGGCACGCAGAATCTGCTCACGCTGACTGCGCAGTTGGTTACGGATGAACTGCTGCACTTGTGGATCATTCAGATCGCGCTGTCCGGCAGTTTCTTTGCCAATCAATTTGATGATGCGATAACCGAATGGCTGCCGGGTTGTTGGGTTAATCACCGGAATTACTTCGCTGAACTGCCCGGGCTTCAATTTGAGGATCGCATCACGGGTTGCCGGATCGGTGTTTTTCAACTGTGATTCCGGCATTGGCCCTAGTTCGCCGCCGTTGCGAGCAGTATCGGCGTCCTCTGAAAATTTCGCCGCAACACTGGCAAAATCCTCGCCGCTTTCCAGGCGATGCTCGGCTTCATTGATTTTTTTTCGTGCTTCCGCGTCATTCTGTGCTTTACCCGGGCTTTCGCCCGGCTGGCCCATGGGCTGGCTGGTGACCAGGATGTGCGCCACGAAATAGCGTGGCTCAATCAGGTTGAAATCGGCTTTGTGCTGGTTGTAATAATTCTGCAGGTCGGCATCGGAGATGGTCACTTTTGACCCAATCTCTTTGTTCAGAAGCTTGTCAATGGTCAGGTTGCGGCGTATTTCCTGTTTGGAGTCTTCCTCCGTCATACCCAGGTCCTTCAAGCGTTTTTGAAACTCCTCCTGGGTATAGGGTGCTTTGGCCTGGGCGAATTTGCTTTCCACCTCGTCGTCAGTGGCAAGAATACCGAGCTTTTCCGCTTTCTGCAGGTGGAGCTGGATATCGATGAGCTGGCTGAGAATATTCAGCCGCAGGGCTTCTTCTTCCGTAGCGGTTGGCTTTTGCGGAGATCCCGCAATGCGGCTGTTATAGTTCTTGTCCAGTTCAGAGCGGAAGATTTTATAGCTGTTTACCTTGGCCATTACTTCTTTATTCGAGCCGCGGCCGGTGCAGCCGGCCAATATCAGCGCCACGGTGAATGCCAAGAAGAGAGAAAACAGACTGCGCCGATATTTACGCGCCTGGACCAAAAGTCGCCTCCATGGGCAATTCAGATACGGTACGATAACCGACTTCAATGCGTCTGACTAGTTTTTTGCGTTTGCGGGGGCCGGCTGACCGCTATCGGCCAGCGCACGATCAAGGACAGCGCGCAATTCCGCTTCCGGCATCACGCCCGTGAACTTCTCTCCGTTTACAAACAGCGTGGGCGTGGAGTCAACGCCCAGCTTATCGGCCTCAGCCATTGAAGCGCGCACAGCGGTTTCATCCTGCTTTTGCATGCAGGCCTGCAGTTTGTCCGCATCAAGCTGATGTTTTTGCGCCTGTTCCTTGGCCAGATTATCAATGTTCTGGAATGCATCTATCCGCGACTTGCCTGACATCTGCTTTTGGTTGGCGTGGATGTAATCGGCAAAATCCCAGTACGCCGGAGCGTTCTGCTCGCCCAGGCAATTCCCATCGACCGCCGCATGCATGGCCCACGGATGTATCTCGATGAGAGGATAATCCTTGTAAATCACCTGGATTTTCTCGGCGTAATCTTTAAACACATTGTCAAACAGGGTTGAATGCATGCGGGAACAGAAGGGGCATTCAAAATCATCGAAGTTGACGATGGTGACCTTGGCGGTGGGATTGCCCTTCACCGGCCGCCCCTTTACGTCGATCTTTGACATCATGTCCTGGGAAATATCGATCTTTTCCATGTGCGCAAGCGTTTTACGGTCAGTGGAGATCAAAAAATCGTGGTGGGTAGTGTTCGTTCCGCCGGTGAAACTAACCACTAGATCGTCGTAACCTGTCGTTGTGCCCGGCTTGGGATCGGAAACAGCAATAGTGACCTGCGGAGGCACGCTATAGCGGGAGCGGATCTCTGTGGTGATCCGGTGCGTAATCTCCGGCGTCAGGGGAGCCGGCTTGGCAACTGAGTTGGTTGTGGCTTCCTTCTTTGCAGTTTTAGTCCCGCTCTTCCCAGAGGCTGCAGTTTTGCCCTGTTCGGCAGCAGAAGCTCCGGTAGAGTCTGTTTTCTTTGGAGCATTTGCCCCGGAGTTTTGGGCGACTCCTGGCTGAACAGCCAGGAGCACAAGCAGGAAAGCATTTAGAAAGACACCGCTAAATAT
>JBARNL010000528.1:0-1500 GCA_049802955.1 Candidatus Angelobacter sp. | reverse complement strand
GTCGTCCATTCGGCGCCGGGTTCACGCTGAAAATGCGCGCGCATGCTCTCCATTTTTGAATCCAGGTCGTCCAGGTAGTGCAGCATCAGCGCCTCAGGAAACATTGGCATCTTGGGGCTGCCGAACTCATACTTGCCATGATGGCTGATAATAAGGTGCTCGATCAGAGTTTTGTATTCCGGCGGAAACCCCGGCACCTGGGCGATTTTCTGCTGCAGCATTTCCAGCTCAATAATCATGTGTCCCAGAAGCTGGCCGCGCGTGGTGTACGTAAATGATCGTGCAAAAGTAAGCTCATGGATCTTGCCGATGTCATGGAGGAATGCGCCGGTCAGGAGCAGGTCACGGTTAATGGTGTCAGGATAATTGCGGCAAGCCAGGTCGCATAGGCTGAACAGTGAAACCACGTGGTCGAGCAGTCCACCGATGAAGGCATGATGCAGCGTCTTGGCCGCGGGAGCATTTTTGTAAGCGTGTTTGATTTCAGGATCGGCCATGAAAGCGCGCACCAGCGCCTGCAAATGCGGATCGCGAAAACCATCTACAAAATCCTTCACCGTCTGCCACAACTCGCTGATATCCTTGGTGGTGCGCGGCAGGTAGTCAGAATAATCAACCTCCGATTCCTGCATGGAACGCACTTTATGGACCGTAAGCTGGAAGCGTCCGTTGAACTTGTTGAGCAGTCCGCGAACTTTTACGAAATCATCCTGCTCAAAGCAGTTGATATGGTCGGCAACGTTGTCCCACATCTTAGCGTCAAGATGGCCGCTGCGGTCCGCCAGCGTAAGGGCCAGGTAAAGCTCGCCGCTTTTTTTTGGCTTTGCTTGTTTTGACACCACCAGAAACGAGGTGGTGACCACCTGGTTTTCAAAACGAACGCAATCAGAAATGTAAAACTCTTTCATGGGTAGTGCTGAGTTTACTTCAATTTTGTCGCGGCGAGTGAGCAAAAACTCAGTAGGCGCGCGGCTCAACTTTCCAGCGATCGAAGATTTTGGCGGACACAAAAATTTCAAACAAGCCTGGATCCAGTTCGCCATCATGAACGGATAGATCCAGGATTTCCAGGGCGCGCTCCACCGATACCGCTTTCTTGTAAGGCCGGTCGGCGGCGGCAAGCGCGTCAAAAATGTCTGAGATCGTCATCATGCGGGTTTGCACGGGAATTTCCGGGGCAGAGAGTTTGTAAGGATAGCCAGTACCGTTGAGCTTCTCATGGTGGCCGCGGGCAATCTCCGGGACGTTGCGCAACTCGCTGGTCCATGGGATCTGCTGCAAAAAGCTAACGGTGTGGACCACGTGTGACTCAATCTGAAGGCGCTCTTCTTCATCGAGCGAGCCCTTGCGGATGGATAGCATCTGCACTTCCTCCATGGTGAGGATTGGCCTTTTCTTCCCGCTCATGTCTTCGTAATGAATATTTGCGATATCCAGCAGCCTTTCAAAATTGCCCTCAGGCAGCACGGTAGGCTCGTTGGCCCAGACAATCGCTTCTTC
>JBARNL010000527.1:0-1680 GCA_049802955.1 Candidatus Angelobacter sp. | reverse complement strand
CGATGAAATCGCCGATGAGCGTCTGCTTTCGGAGTATAGGGCGTTGCTCAATTCCGCGGAGAAGGAGCAGCAATCGAGGTTTTATTTTGCCAAGGACCGGCTGCGTTATCTGGTTACGCGGGCATTGGTGCGCACGGTGTTATCGCGCTATATAGCAATCCATCCCAGGGAGTGGGTCTTCACCGTGAATGCCTATGGATGTCCTGAAATCGCGAATGCGCAGGCCCGGGAAGCATGTTTGTCATTCAATATTTCGCATACGGACAGCCTGATTGTTCTGGGTGTAAACAAGAGCCGCGCTCTGGGAGTGGATGTCGAGAATTTCCGGGCGCGTGAGGTATCGATTGATATTGCTGAGCGCTATTTCGCGCCTACAGAAGTTGCAGCGCTTTCTGCCGTGCCGCCGCATCAACAGCAATATCGCTTTTTCGAATACTGGACTTTCAAGGAATCCTACATCAAGGCGCGCGGCATGGGTTTATCCTTGCCGCTGGATAAGTTCAGCTTTCAATATCCCCATGATCGTGCCGTCGAGATCGCAATTGATCCCGAACTGGCCGACAATGCAGCGCGCTGGCAGTTCTGGCAATTCCAGCCGAGACCGGAATACCTGGTGGCGATCTGCGCGGAACGAGTTGGTAATCAACCGCCCAGGCTGATCGTGCGGCAGGCAGTTCCAATGTTAAGCGAAAAGAGCTGCACCCCCGAATTTCTTCGAGTTTCCGAATAGAGCGTCAACCCCCGCATCGGCGGTTTTTCTTCCTGGTTACTTTTATCCTTAATCTAACATTCAGCGTTGATGCCTCAGACAAGGCGGTCGTCATTCCGTGCTGCTGCATCTTAAGAATGAGGGAAGGACTAGGGAAGGACGTGTGAGTGGCGCAGAAATCCGAGCTTGGCGCGACTATGCCTGCCGCTGTGCAGGCCGTCTCCAGAAAAGCTGATGCTGGAAAGATTACGGCTGCACCTAAAAAGCGCAAACGCCTGACCATACGGGCCTTGCTGCGGCCCCATGCCGCATCGCTCAGTCTTGGCTTTCTTGCAGTCCTGGGTGAAGCCATTGCGAACCTGTTGCAGCCATGGCCGCTCAAGATAGTGCTGGACGAGGTGTTTAAGAACCACGCCGGAAGATCCGACCTGCCTCACTTTGTCTATGGATTCCTTGGTGCAGACAAGTTTGCCACTATAAAGTTTGCCTGCATCGCGGTGATGGCTATCGCATTACTGGATGCAGTATCAACCTACGGAGAAAAGTACCTGACTACCAGCGTCGGGCAATGGGTCACGTACGATCTTCGGCGCGCCATTTATGCACACATGCAGCGCCTCTCGCTGGCTTTCCACGATCAGAGCCGGACCGGGGACCTCATCAGCCGAGTTACTACCGACGTGGATGACATCCAGAGCTTTATCGCGTCAGGGCTGTTGAGTTCAGTGATCAACGTGCTCACGCTGGTTGGCATGGTGGGCGTGATGTTCTGGCTGAATTGGCGGTTTACGCTGATTGCGCTTTCCGTGGCGCCGATTCTATTTCTGGTGGTTTACAGCTATACGCGTCGCATCAAGAAAGCTGCACGCAAAGTCAGGAAAAAAGAGAGCGCCGTTTTCTCCGTAGTGGAAGAGGTCTTATCTTCCATTCGCGTAGTGAAGGCTTTTGCGCGGGAACGGTATGAGCAGGAA
>JBARNL010000526.1:0-2749 GCA_049802955.1 Candidatus Angelobacter sp. | reverse complement strand
CAATAATTCAATATCATGCGGCTTCCACGGTCTGGCGCAACTCCGGATAGAGAGGAAACGCTTCTGCCAGTTCAAGCACCTGCTTGCGAATCCGGGCCAGCGTTTGAGCGTCCTTATGATTTCTTAGGGCTTCAACGATCCAGGCGCCGGTCTGGACCATTTCCTTTTCTTTCATGCCGCGTGTAGTAAGCGCGGGCGTGCCAATGCGAATTCCGCTGGGCTTGAGAGGGGGATTACTGTCGAACGGAATAGCGTTTTTGTTTACGGTGATGCCCGCCTGGCCCAGCGCGTTTTCAGCTTCACTGCCCAGAATTCCCTGAGCAAAAACGTCGATGAGCATCAGGTGCGTATCAGTCCCGCCGGTAATCACGCGGAAGCCTTCGTCCATGATTTTGCGGGCCAAAGCTCGGGCATTGGCGACCACCTGGTGAGCGTAATCTTTGAAGGCTGGTTGCAACGCTTCACGGAAGCAAACGGCTTTGGCTGCGATGATGTGCATCAGCGGCCCACCCTGAATGCCGGGAAAAGTGACCTTGTCCACTGCTGACGCCAGTTCCTGACGGCAAAGCACCATGCCGGCGCGCGGACCGCGCAGGGTCTTATGCGTTGTGGTAGTAACGATATCTGAATGCGGCACCGGAGAAGGATGCGCGCCTCCGGCTACCAAACCGGCGATGTGCGCCATATCGACCATCAATTTTGCGCCGACTTTATCGGCAATCTGCCGCATGCGGGCAAAATCAATCACGCGGGCGTAAGCGCTGCCACCGCCGATAATCATTTTTGGGCGCTCGCGAACGGCAATCTGCTCCATCTCGTCATAGTCGATGGTTTCAGTGTCTTTACGTACACCATAGGGAATGATCTTGTACATCTTGCCTGAAAAATTCAGCGGATGCCCGTGCGTGAGATGCCCGCCGTGGGCCAGATTCAAGCCCATCACGGCGTCGCCGGGCTGCAAAAGAGCCATGTAGGCTGCCATGTTCGCCTGCGAACCTGAGTGGGGTTGGACGTTGGCGTGGTCCGCGCCAAAGATCTGCTTGGCGCGCTCGCGCGCCAAATTCTCCACGACATCGGCAAACTCGCAGCCGCCGTAATAGCGCTTCCCTGGATATCCCTCAGCGTATTTATTGGTAAAAACAGAACCGGCAGCTTCAAGCACGGCCATGCTGACAAAGTTCTCTGAGGCAATCAGTTCCAGCCCCTCATGTTGGCGGTTGGCTTCATTGGTAATGGCCTGGGCAATCTCAGGGTCGGATTCAGAGAGAGGGCGCGACATCCAAGAATTCTTCATAACAATAAAATCTTACTAGGAGACGGGACAATGAGCGAGTTTCGAGTACTCTGCCCCCGCTTGCCTAAACGTCTTTCGCATAAACATCCGGACGATGGATTTCCATCCATGAATCTGCGCTCTTGAGAGGGGTAAAACCAAATTTCGCATAAAGCCTATGAGCATCCTGAGTAGCCAGCATCCAGCGGCGAAGCCCCTGCAAATCTGGGTGGCTTTCGATGCACTCCATCAGCCACCGGGAAAGCCCTCGACCGCGATGGGACGGCAGAATGAAAACGTCGGCAAGATAAGCAAATGTCGCGCGATCAGAGATAATGCGGGCAAAACCGACCTGCTGCCGGCCATGATAAACGCCGAAAGCAATGGAGTTCTCAATCGACTGCCTGACTGTTTCTGTGGGAATGCCTTTTGCCCAGTAAGAGTTGGTCAGGAATTCATGCACCAAAGCTGCATCGATACGCGCTGGATCAGTGCTGATCTCATAATCGCCTTTTGACCACAAGTGATGCATCAGCGGCCTCTCATCACTGAACTTTCATCAGTGAACTTTCATCCGTGAGCTTTCATCAGCGACCTCGGGAAGCGCCGGCGGCATCCTCTTCCTTTTCAATGGCCATGATCTTTTCTACGCGGCGCTCATGGCGGCCACCAGCGAATGGCGTGGCCAGCCATTTATCTACAATGCGAAATGCTTCGTCAGCGCTAATGATGCGGGCGCCCAGCGCGAGAATGTTGGCATTGTTATGTTCGCGGCTCATCTGGGCTTCATATTCCGTGCTGACGTTGGCGGCGCGGATACCATCGACTTTGTTGGCCGTGATCGCCATGCCAATGCCGCTGCCGCACACCAAAATCCCCAGATCGGCGCGCTGCTGGCTTACGTCATGCGCCACAGCGCGGGCATAATCAGGGTAGTCAACCGACTCAGCCGACGAGGTGCCCTCATCACGCACGCTGATGCCCTGCTGTTCCAGATGCTGTTTGATCTGGTCTTTGAGCTGGTAGCCGGCGTGGTCCGCTCCCAGTGCTATTTTCATTGAGCCATTCTACCCAAATGGGACGGCCAGAAATGGAAAAAGCCGGCAATTGCGCCGGCATTGTTGGCAAAGTTATTCGAGGTCACAAGGATTTACTTGTGGTGTTCATGTTTCTCGCCGGATTCCATGCCTTCTTTTACGTGATTGATGGCGGAATCAATGGCCTTAATGGCGGCTGCGCGATGGCCGCCTTTATCATGTTTGGCTTCTTCTAAATGATGCTTGGCCTGTTGCAAAGCTTCCAATGCAGCCTGCATGTGCGGCTGATCGTCGTCATCATAGCTTGCAACAGCGGTAATGGGAACGCTCAAGAGCCCCAAAATAATCGTGAGCGCAAACATCCTGGAAATTTTTCTCATGGTAACGACCTTCCTTAATTTGAGATTTCACCCGGAGTAAAAACTAAATCCTCAAGGCT
>JBARNL010000525.1:0-1686 GCA_049802955.1 Candidatus Angelobacter sp. | reverse complement strand
AACACGCCCAGCCCCTTGAACCAGGTTGCAAGGTTCATGGTGTTGTCCTCTTTTCAATTTGAATTGTTTTCAGTTCGGATCATGGAAGAGCCGATTGCTCTTGGCTCTTGGCTCGTGGCTCATCGCTTTTTGGTTCTGGGTGGAAGAGGGGCCATTTATGGCCGCGTAACGCATCTTTATGGATCAGGCTTCAGCCCCTGCAGTTCGTGAGAATGCAAATAGCATCCCGTCGCGAGACAAGTGTCAGGGCACGAGTTCACTAGTGCCGTCTTGGCGATTCAGAAAATGGGGGGCTTTAGCCCCTGGTCTTCAGTCACGCAAGATTGTAGATGGAAATAAAACTGGGGAGCAGGCTTTCAGGCGGTCAATGTTTCTAAATCGAGGGGACTTTAGCCCCTGAGTCCTTCACGCTTCCGCCCTTTTTATCCACCCTTTCAGATTCACCGCCTGCGCCGGCTTCACCGCAGCCACGTGCCGATAATGCGCCACGCTCAGCTCGCAAAGCGCCTGGTAATAGGCAATGGGATCGGCGCCATTGATCGCCGTCAGCGTCTTCGCGCCAATCACTCCGTCTTCAACCACGTGTGCCGCTCGCTGCGCATACACCGCTGCCTGCCGCACTCCCATATTCACGCTCATATCAAAAAGCTTATTTGCTACGTTCTGGTTCTCCACTTCGGCCAGGCGCATGGTGTTCCAGTATTCGCGTTGTTCAATCTTTTCCGCTTCGGCCAGCGCATCCTCCGCCGGGCCGATAAAAAATTCTTCCGGCAAATCAGGATGGAACTTTTCCGCAATGCCAAAGCGCGTCCGCCCGCCGGCATCCACCGTCACCTTGCCGGAACGGGTTGAGTCTTCGTGTTGCAGCGTGAACAAAAATGCCGTTTTGAAATCGGCCATGGCTTCTTCTCCAGAATTGAAATTGGTGGTTCGGGTCATCAGGAACCGTGATCAAAGCTCGCCTTCAGGGACCGCTATCGAATTAACGGATTCCTGCTTTGGCTGATCGACAGCATCGCTTTCAATCGCCGGGGCCGGCTTCACATGACGCCAGCTCGTGCCTCTGGCAATACAGCCGATGGTGGCGTGTGTCACGCCATATTCGCGTGCTATGTCACTCACACGCATGACGCCTTCGGCCAGCATGGTCTTGATCCTTCTTACCTGCTCGATCGTCAGTTTTGCGCTCTTATTTTTTTCACCGAGCGCACTACGGCCTTTTTCCATCATGTCTCTTACGTTGTCCATCATCGTTCCCAGGAACAAATGCTCAGGATTCACGCAGGCCCGAACGTCGCACTTGTGGCAGACAACCAGGCCGGGCGCAATTTCGCCACGAAAGAACTTCCACGCCAGCCGATGCGCTAAATACACCTTTCGCTCAAAGCGCACCAAGCCGTAGCCATCGGCACGCAGTTGCCCGCGCCACAGCCAGCATCCGCTGCCCGGCTCAGGACACACCTTGGCCAGAAATCTTTCTCTTGGAGTAAGTTTCATTTGGAATACCTGAAGAATTCGGTTGAGGTACGGGAGATTATTAGCCATCAGCACTTAAGCCTTGGTTCGGGTTCATTCGCGTTCATTCGCGCAAATTCGCGGCTAAATTGATTTTTATCGTCTGCGACTGCGGCGCTAAACACTGGCCGCGTGCTTCCCGTTCGCGCTGATTCCCTTGCGGTCGGCAAA
>JBARNL010000524.1:0-4308 GCA_049802955.1 Candidatus Angelobacter sp. | reverse complement strand
CCCTCGTCTCATCCCAGGGGTTCACCTACAAAATGACATGTGTGACACTTTCAAACTGTCTCACCTCGGGGGTGCACCTCAACCGTCCGGTCACCTTCCGGTTGAATAGGGATTTGGCCTTTGTTTTCAACAAGAGTGTTACCCCCGGGTGGGCTATGTAGAAAAAAGCGGTATTCGATAGCTAGTATTTGGCTCTTAGCTAAGCGAAACCAACTCCAAAACCTTACCAGGGCTACGCCAATTAAGTACTGATCGCCGAAGTCTACGCCAATCTGGGATGACCTGGGATGGTAGTCCCTCAACCCTACGCCAATCTGGGATGATAGGGGGGAGGGGGGTAGCTTCGCCGTTTTGAGATCATGCTCCGCGCTAGGCCGCCAGCCGCTCCGTCAAAAAAGCCATAGCGTCGCGCAGCGCCTGATCTCCGTCATGGCCGGTAGCAAACGGCGGATCGGGCATCCTGGTCCATGCGCCGTTTTTCTGGATTGAGATGGAAACGTAAAAAGGAATATCCGGATTGCTATAAGAATGCCATAGCTCCAGTTTGTACAGCTCTTCCCGGATAATCACCAGACCTGAGCGCGTCAATTCCCAGGCTTCAGAAATCGCGGGGAAAAGACGGAAATCTGCAAATGCGTTATCTGACATAACTCTCTCTTATGGGCGAAGTACGAGGGGGTTTATACATCTTGAAACCTCACTCCGCAGATCCCTACTGCTTGGGAATAGGGACCTGTTTTAGAAGTAGAGATCTCGCTGCCGCTCGAGGCTCGGGACCCCTACACCGCCATCTTCTTCTCCGCCGTGTTCTGGTCAGCGCGGAAGCGCAGCAGCGCTGCCACACCGGATTTTTCCATGTCGGGATCGCCGTCGATAAAGCGAATATCGGCGCCGTTGCGCAGCGCAAGGTCCACCAGAGCGTCAGAAACGTCGCTGAGTTCGCGCGTTTCATGCGCGCAGACCGCGCAGGTCTTTACCATCCGGGTATCCAGATGCCGGCAGTTTGGGCACTCCACGGCCTCAGCCTTGAAGCTGCGCAGGACCAGAAGAGTTTGTACTTCCTGCCGCTCCAGCGCGTTCAGCACATGTTTTAATCCGACGGCGCCGCGCGCATTGCGCTGTGCTTCGCCGATTACCTCGCGGATTAATCCCGTCTGGTCCGCTAACATGGTTTCTGTAAGAATGCGGTTGGCGTGCTGGCGTACTTCTTCCGGAGTCGCCGAGAGCACATCGATGGGGAACCTTCCCCGCAGCTTCTGCTTGAGATCGCTATGGAGTTGCGACTCGATTTCCGGCCATGAGTCGTCCTGGCAGCCAATCAGCAGCGCATCAAATTTTTCGCGATGGGCCAGCATCAGCAGCGATTCGGCAAACATTTTGAAATGCTGCATCACCATGTTCTCAACGTGGCGCTCGCGATGGCCGGCTTCATAGCCCTGAAATCCATCACTGCGCGGCACGCCAGGAGAAGGGCCAAATTCCAGGTCGGGCTTTTGCGTGATTTCCGTATCCTGTAATTCAAAGATGCGGGCTTTTTTGCGGTTCACCAAAGCAATGCACGTGCGCGGTAGTCCGGAGTTTGCGTCCACCAGCGGGCGGAGATGAAAGCGCGAGTTTACCTTGATCTGCGATGGCTCGGGACGCGGCGGAATATCCAGCTCACGCCATATTCCCTGCTCGCGGCAGGCAAAAATCGCTTTGCCGCGCGAGTGGTTTCCATGCAGCCCTTCTGCTATGTTCAATATTTTCTGCAGGTCCTCACGCAGGGCGGACTGATTGCCATTGCGCTCTGCTTTGCGCAAGGCATCACGCACCAGGTCTTTCGCCATAATCGCTTCTTCACGGTGCGATTTGTTCTGTGGCGTTTGCGGCTGGAAATAGAAAGTAATGGCGCATCCCGCCGAAGATTCAAATTGTGCCAGCTGGCGGATTTCTTCACGCGTAATCATTCGCGGATCTCCTTTTCTGTTTTCCCTTTACGCAACCCGGGAATGGTGAAGCAGGCTTTTCCTGAGCTGGTTCTGCGTTGGTAACTTTTGCTGGATGTGAGCACGAGCGTTGTGGATGGACTGGCGTACCTGTTCCGGTGAACGCCCTGCCAGACGGGAGATTTCATCCACGGTAAAACCTTCCAGCGTGTACAGCACAAAAGCTTCGCGATCGCTGGGTTTGACGCCGCTCAACACAACGTCCAGCTGCGCTACAAATTCATCGCCGGCCATGATCTCTTCCGGCGTGCGCACATTTTCGTCGCGGATAGTGCTTTCTTCCGGCAGGCTGTCATCAGGTTGGTGATACTGGAGCACGTTTTCGTCACTGCCTGACACGTTTTGAATTCCGGCGGGAGCATCCAAAGAGATGTTGGCCGTATCGGCATTGTCATGGATCAGCCGTCGAATGGCCTGCAAGGCCATGCGATGAAACCAGCTTTCCGGCGACAGCAGCTCCTTCTTGCCGCCTTCATCGGAAAGCGCGCTGACGATTACCTCATCGATTACTTCTTCGCGGGTGATCTGGTCTTCACGGATTCGGTCCGATTCAATCTGGAAATTCAGTTCCTGATCGATAAATTCTTGCAGCGTGCGCAGGTTGGCGCTCAACCATAGTTCCACGTCTGCCACAGCAGCACTGTCTGTCTGCGGCGCTGGCGGGCGTATTTCCGAAGGAACAGAGCGAGACGTTTGCGCGTGCGTCTTCCCATTCATTCGGACAGGAGCAGCATCGGCAGGGAGCGGCATTTGCGTTAGCCGTTCACGTCCGGCGCGGCGCAATGATTTTCGCGTCCAGTGGCCGCGCAGCAGCTCTTTATGTTTTGTCACCTGGGAAATCAGGTCGGCAAAAGCCGCTTTGGTTGCAGCTATAGCGTTTTCGCCGGAGCGCTGCGCTGCCATCTGTCCGGACGGCAATCGCAGGTTTAATGATGTGCTAACGCTGCGGTCATTGTCCTGTTCCACCACTGCGTGTAAGTGCACCAGGTCGGGTTTAAAAACCTGCAATCGGGGTTTCAATTTTTGAATTTGATGCTTGAATTCGTGCTCTACTTCGGGCGTCTTACCTGCCTTGTAGCTTACGTGGACATTCATGTGCGCCTCGGCTGGGGAGAAGATCCCTTTCGGAAGGTCCGCAGGCCCTCATTCATTGCAGATTTTACACCTGCCAGTAAGACGCGAATCAAATTTCGTGCGTTGCATATGAAAAAGTGTTGAAATGTAAATGTATTCCTTGCTTTGCGTAAAATTCTGTGAACGGAGCTGCCGCGTAAACTTATGATGTACGCTCACAGGACAGCATGACGCGCATCTTCGCAATGCCGCAGATTAGAAGATTAGACGATTAGAGGCGGTTAATCATTGACGCGACGTAGCCCGCGCCAAAACCGTTATCGATATTCACCACGCTCACGTTGGAAGCGCAGGAGTTGAGCATGCCCAGCAGGGCTGCCAGGCCGTTGAATGAAGCGCCGTAGCCCACGCTTGTGGGCACTGCGATAACCGGCACCCGCGCCAGCCCTCCTACAACGCTCGGCAGCGCTCCTTCCATCCCAGCGCACACAATGATGACTCGCGCTTTATCGAATACTTCCCGGGCCGCCAGCAGGCGATGTATTCCCGCAACTCCCACGTCATATAGATGAGCGACTTCATTGCCCATAATTTCCGCCGTTACAAGCGCTTCTTCTGCCACGGGGATGTCACTGGTTCCGGCGGAGATAATCACAACCGTACCTTTGCCGTAGTTTGCCGGGTCCTGCTGTAGAGTGATGGTCTTCGCCATCTCCCGGTACTCAGCTTTGCGGACCATTTTTTTCACGGCGCGAAAATGCTCTGCCGTGGCTTTCGTCGCAAGCACATTTCCACCCTGTGCCGCCATGCTCTTGAAAATTTTTGCCACCTGCGCTGGCGTTTTACCCTGAGAGAAGATAACTTCGGGCATCCCGGACCGCACGCGCCGATGGTGGTCAATCTTGGCGAAGCCCAGGTCTTCAAAAGGCATGTGCCGCATGCGGGCCACAGCGTCGTCTGGCGAAACCGCGCCGCTGCGTACTTCCTGCAACAATTTTCGGAGAGAGGATGCGTCCATCTGAGATTTCAGATTAACACTAAAGCAAGACTTCACCGCGAAAGCGCGGAGAACTGATTAACAGAGAAATGCCGATTACGTTCTTCTCTGTGTCTCTGTGTCTCCCATGAATAATGTCTACTCAAAAGTTGTTTTGGCCGGTTTTAGGCAGCCAGGGTAAAGCTGGGAAAGTCTTCGAACACCCACTGATTTTTTAGAGTGTCATAGACGATCTTGACCAGCTTCCTT
>JBARNL010000523.1:0-4638 GCA_049802955.1 Candidatus Angelobacter sp. | reverse complement strand
AAGATTGATTGTCGCAACCTGCTTTAACGTTTGGGCGGTTGCACAACCTATAAAAACCATCAGCATAAGAGCGTATCGAAAAAACATATCAGGATCTCCTTAGACTACAAACGAAACGTCCAACGCAGTTTTATCGCAATAAGATCGCTTTGCGGAACCAGGCTCAAATCGGGTCGCGTGATCAGGCGCTGCCAGCCGCGGTTCCAGACGATGAACAGATCATTGCCGGGCTTAATCGTCCATCGCAGGCGGGTGTTGGTGCCCAGGTTCTGTGAGTCAGTGTCGTACTGAATGAAGCTTGTCAGGATGAGATTCGGGTTCCAGGCATAAGCGGCCTGCACCTGCCAGAGTCGCTGTACAAAATTACCTTCCGGCATGTGGCCGAAATCATTTTCCGTGTCTAGTTCAAGCTGGATTCGGCCTTTAGGTGAAGTCCACTTCAGGTAGTTCTCCTGTTGCGTGAGATGGCCGTTATAGAACTGGCCGAACCACGTCGTGGTCCCGAACTGAAGCGGACGATGGCCGCTTGTCTGGGCCTCGGCTCGCCAGCGCGTGAACGTGTAATCGCCCAACGGAATGATCACGCCGGGCGCGACTTCAAATGGTGCGAGCACGGTTTCCCCATGAGGGTCCCAGTTGAACTCGAAGCGATCTCCTGACTCAAGGCGCACATTGACCGGCGCCATGAAATATTCCCACGATTCGAGT
This sequence comes from Candidatus Angelobacter sp., assembly GCA_049802955.1. Lineage (GTDB taxonomy): Bacteria > Acidobacteriota > Terriglobia > Terriglobales > Acidobacteriaceae > Angelobacter. The sequence goes on along the minus strand of JBARNL010000523.1, from coordinate 3,930 downwards.
ATCCCTCGCGGATCGGTAACACGGGTGTATTCGTTCTCGAAAAATTCCTGCCGAATCCAGCCAAACGGACCGTCTTTCGAAGGTCGCGGCTGGTAAGCGCAACCTACGTCCGTCTGTCGCGTCCCTGGTCGCGGCAGGAACCCCAGAAGCGGTTCGAATCCATCGCCGTACTGATTCATATTGATTTGGCAGGCAAGCAGGTCATTTGGATAATCAACTCTGAAACCCCAGCCAAGTTTGTCTCCGGGAGGTACGTCGCCCTGCGTTGTCGCAGTCCATCCGCCGATCAAGAGATTCTTGTCCCCACGAAACTTAGACGTTCGCCAAACTGCGTCGATACCGCCAAGAGTGTTCTGTCGAAGCGCTTCTGGATCGCCGTGCGTGACAATGGTTCCCACGCGAAGATTGTCATTGACGTCGTAGGAGATGCGGCTTGCCAGTAAATTTGTGCTCGGGACTACATTCGAAGGTAAACCGAGGTCTTGCACCACCTGAAGCGGCACTGCGGTCTCGCGAGTCTGGACGTCAAGGAAGGCCAGGTTCCATTTGCCCGCGCGTCCGTTCAGTTTGACTCCCCCGTTCAGTGGGATTTGCGCACCATCCAGCAATCCAATGTTGCGGCTAAAGAAAGGGATGAACTGCGACCCAAGACTTAGGCCAAAGGTGTACTGATTAGCTCCCTCAAGAAAGAAAGAGCGCTTCTCGGGAAAGAACAAGGGGAATCGCGTCAGGTTGATTTGCCGCGCATCAACCTCGGTTTCAGCAAAGTCGGTATTGGCCGTAAACACAGAAACGAGCTGCGGCGTGATCTTCCAGGTTAAATCGCCTCCTTCGCTTGCCTGCCATGATCGCGGGCTCACGCCATAGAATCGCGTAGACTTCCCCGTAGCGTATGGGATCAGTTCAATGCCCTTGCCCTGCTCAAGCGCTCCCATCCCGCTAAGAACGCCGGCACGGCTGAGATCGTAGAGAAAGGAATCGAGCGTGGGAGAAGACCAGCGCAGCCATGTGCGCCCGCCACGCGCAATGAATCGCTGAACATTCAATCCCCATTGATCCAGGCCGCGGGTGAAACTCAAGGTGCGTGAAGGAATCACGATCTCGGCGGACCAGCCATCCTTCGTCTTCGCAGTGCGCGCATCCCAGATTCCATCCCAGTCCAGCGAAATGTTCTGGGGATCGTCGATCAAGCCGTCCACGCGCGCGCCCGCTGAATTGATCTGAAAAAAATAGCCGGTTCGGTGGTCGCCATATGTATCCAGGACAATGGAGACTGTGTCATCTCCGGACTGATCGCCGTCACGGCGCATGGTATGGAGCGCTATAGTACCGGGTTTGGGATCATGGCAGACAAAGCCGAAGTAAATGGCATCCGATGCGACGAGCACCCGCACCTCGGTTCTATAAGGTGTGGGTTGTCCCGGATTTGGCGCCTGCTGCGTGAGCATGAAGTTCTGGGCGTCGCGCCAGGCGGGTTCGTTAAGCTTGCCGTCGAGTGTGATTGAACCGGAAACGTGTCCAGCAGCCGCTCGCGGCAAAGGAGCGGCGCCAGCATTTCCTGCGATGACAATGCAACAGAAAAAAATCGTTGCAGACCAGCGTTTGAGCAGAAACTTGGACGAGCAGGCAAAAAGTGGCGTGCTGGCCGAATTGTCTCCGACGAGTTCCACAATAGGCAATGATTCTAATGGCCGAGACGGATCACAATCCCCAATAGCCCCGCTACGCCAATGATGAGCGGCTCGGGAACTTTCCATTTCATCAGAATCAGGAAAGTTGTTACAGCCATCCCAATCGTCCAGTAGTCCTGAATGGAATGCTTACCGAGCACAACGACTGCCCCGGCAATCGCTCCCGTTGCTGCCGCAGTAACGCCCTGAACGAAGGCGCGGACCTTGTTTCCAGAAAAGCGCTTGTAGAGTGGACCGACGACTACCACGAAAAGATATACGGGCAGGAAGACACCCAGCGCGGCAGAGCATGCGCCTGAGATTCCAGACACCAGGTAACCGATAAAAGCAACGGTGATTACCACAGGACCGGGTGTGATCATGGCCACGGCCACAGCATCAAGAAACTGGGTTTCAGTTAGCCAATGATGTTCCTGGACCACGCCTCCATGAAGAAATGGAACGATTGCAAGGCCGCTGCCAAAGACAAACAAACTTGACTTGAGAAAGAATATGAATAGAGGACCTGTTGTACTCAGAACGCCGGCGGGCGGCATGAGGAAAAACATCGATGTTTGCCGTTTCAAGGCAGAAAAATCGGTCCTTGCAATCATCACCAGGAGTCCGCCGGCCAGAAACAGCCAGACGATCTCCTTTTCCGTCACGGCAGTTGCAACCCCGAGGACAAGAAAAATCGCCCAAAGCAGCTTGTCTTTCTTCACTGAAGTTTTGACCAGCTTGATTGCCGACCGCGCAATAATGGCGACGACTGCTGCTCCTATCCCGTAGAAGAGGGCCGAGATGATGCTGGTCCCACCAAAAGAGACGTAGGCTTTGCCGATCGCGAGAACCATCAGAAACGACGGAAGAATGAAAGCCGTCCCAACGATGGTCGCGCCCACAAATCCGGCGCGCACAAAGCCGAGATACATGGCCATCTGCGCCGCCAACGGCCCTGGGGCAAGCTGTGAGAAAGCAAGGCCATTGAGATAGTCTTCCTGAGAAATCCAGTGCCGGTCATCCACCAGGTCTCTTTGCATATAGCCGACCAAGGCGATGGGACCGCCAAAGCCAATACAGCCTAGCTTCAGAAAGTACAGCGCAAATTTACTCAGAGAGGCTTGCTGCGGCGCTTGGCTCTGGGTTGCCATCAGGTCCTATATAAGAGTCGGCACAGCTTCGAAGATTTCGATTTTTGCCGCCGCAGCCCCGTTCTCTTCCTGTTCAGGCACATAAACTCGGTGATTATTGAGGTCAATGGCCAGACTGTGGACCTTCTTCTGCACGGGTACGTCCCCCAGCTTCCTGAAATGGCTCGGGTCGTCCTCTTGAAAGACAGAGATCGCGCCGTCATAGCAGGCAACGTATATCCGTTTCAGTCCCGGATCAAAAGCAATCACGTCCCCGCCTTTTGCCTGAGGAAAATACGCGATTGGCTCATGTGTATCCAGCCGGAAGACCGTCATCAGGTCATTCTCTTCGCAAGAGAGAAACGCTAATCGGTGCTCTGCGTCTAGAGCCATGCCGTGGTTGCCGCGACATTTTCCCACTGGATACTCTGCAACCTCTTTGTCCGTTGCGGGGTCGATTTCCGCGATGACGTTCTTGTCCTGCAGATTCACATAGACGCGCTTCGCGACCGGATCGTACCGGGGATTCCCTGTTTCACTGCCAAAATGAAGCGTGGTGATGATCTCGTCTTTGTTTGCGTCCACAACGGCCTCGGCCTTGCCGCGTTCGTCGGAAACGTAAATCTTGTGAAACGGAGCTGCATAGGCAATCCCATCGGGCTTGGATTCGGTGGGAATTTTCTTGATCAGTTTCATTTGCGCCAGATCAATCACCCCGATCTTGTCCTCTTTCCAATTTGAGGTGTACGCCTTGTTTACATCGGGAGCGAGTTCGACTCCCTCGATACCGGGCAGGTCTTCAAATGTCTTTACGACTTTGTTTGTTTTTAAATCGATCGCATAAAGCAGCCCTGCTCCAAGATGGGTAGAAAAGAGCAGATTCCGTGAGCTATCAATTGTCAGATAATCGAATCGCTTCCCCTTCGGGCCGGGCAATTCGATGGAGCCGACCTGCTTTAGCAACCGGCCCTCAGATGCGTTTGCGCCGCCGGCTGCCAAGCTGTGCTCGCGTGACTTATATGCCCAGAGCAGTACGCCGGAAAGCAGCAGCAGCGCAAAACAGTAATAGGCGATTGAATCAGCTATCCGTCTCATGGCAGCTCTCCGAATGTTATTTCTTGGTGTTCGTC
>JBARNL010000522.1:0-6930 GCA_049802955.1 Candidatus Angelobacter sp. | reverse complement strand
GATTGATGGAGACCTATGAGTAATTTAGAAATATCGTCGTCGGACAGTGCTCACATTGCGATAGTAGGGATGGCTTGCCGCGTTCCGGGGGCAGAGAGCGTCGAGGAGTTTTGGCGCAATCTGTCTGAATCAAAAGAGTCTTTAACCTTTTTCACCGACGAGGAGATTCAAGCTGCCGGCATCCCGAATGAAGTTTTGCGTAATCCTCGTTTTGTAAAAGCCTGGGCGGCCCTTGGAGACATCAAGGGTTTTGATGCAGGGTTCTTTGGGTTCACGCCGAGAGAGGCTGAACTGATGGATCCCCAGCAGCGGATATTCCTCGAAGTTGCATGGAGTGCCATCGAAGCTGCCGGCTATGATCCGCACTCCTATCTGCGGCGTATTGGGTTGTACGCCGGCTTGGGCAACACCGAGTACGTGTCGGCACTTTTGTCTGATGCGCAACTGCTGGAAGCGGTAGGCAAGTCGGCGATCATCATCGCAAATGATAGAAGTTCGGTAGCAACTACTACATCCTACAAGTTGAATCTGCGGGGTCCAAGCGTCGCTGTTCAGGCTGCATGTTCTACCTCACTTGTGGCGGTCCATCTCGCCTGCCAGTCTCTCTTGGAAGGGGAATGCGACATGGCCCTTGCCGGCGGGGCTGCGGTGACCGTGCCGGAGATCAAAGGATATCTTTACGAGGAAGGCGGTGTCCTGTCGTCGGACGGGCATTGTCGGGCTTTCGACCATCGCGCGAATGGCATGATCGGCGGCAGTGGTGCTTGCGTGGTGCTTTTGAAGCGATTGCCGGAAGCACTGCGTGATCGCGACCATATTCACGCATTGATTCGAGGGTCAGCTATTAACAATGATGGTTCTCTCAAACTTGGCTACACCGCTCCCAGCATTGAGGGTCAAGCCAGGGCCATTATCGCAGCGCACGCCGTTGCTGAAGTAGAAGCGGAAACCATCAGCTATGTGGAAGCCCATGGAACCGGAACAGCACTCGGAGATCCCGTGGAGGTAGCGGCCTTGACCCAGGCCTTTCGCAAAAGCACGGCAAAAAAACAATTCTGCGCTCTGGGTTCGGCAAAGACAAATATTGGTCATCTCGATACGGCTGCCGGAGCTGCTGGCCTTATCAAGACGGTTCTGGCGTTACAACATAAAAAAATTCCTGCCAGTCTGAATTTCGATAAGCCCAATCCAAAGATCGATTTCGATAACAGTCCATTTTTCGTCAACACTGCACTTCGCGATTGGACAGGCCCCAAGCCACTACGCGCTGGTGTAAGTTCGTTCGGAGTTGGAGGAACGAACGCCCACGTCGTATTAGAAGAGGCCCCGGAGCCACATCCCGCGAAACATGGGCGTGCAACCCACTTGCTCGTCCTTTCTGCCCGTACGGCAAACGCATTGGACAATGCGGCCCATAATCTCGCATGGCATCTGAAGCAGAAGCCCGAGACTTGCCTGGCGGATACCGCCTATACCCTCCAAGTGGGACGGAAGCAATTTGCGCATCGACTTGCCGTTGTGTGTCGCACTCCTGAAGCTGCCGTTGCCGGTCTGGAACGGCGCAGTGACGGTCGATTCATTTCTGGCGTCCCTCCGGAATCCGGTCGCGCAGCAGTGTTCATGTTTCCTGGACAGGGAGCACAGTTCACAGGCATGTTGCAAGAACAATACAAAGAGGAGAGTTTTTTTCGAAGTGTGGTAGACCGCTGTTGCGAACATCTGACCCCTGCTCTGGGTCTCGATTTGCGCGCGATAGTTTATCCCGATGCGCGTGATCGTGAAGCTGCGGATAAGAAGTTGACCCAGACGGCAATCGCACAACCGGCTCTGTTTGTCATCGAATACGCTCTGGCCCTGTTTTGGATGAAATTGGGCGTGACCCCAAAGGCAATGATTGGGCATAGCTTAGGTGAGTATGTTGCCGCCGGCATCGCAGGCGTGATGACCGAGAGCGAATTATTGCACCTGATAGCCACCCGGGCTCGGCTCATGCAGCAGATGGTTCCAGGGAGCATGCTGGTAGTCGCACTGTCTGAGGATGAAGCGCAGATCCGGATCGGCTCCGGAGTGTCGCTGGCCGCAATCAACGGGGTCCAGCAATGTGTGTTATCCGGATCGACCGATGGTGTGGAATGTCTGGAGAAGCAACTCCAGGCTGAAGAAATCGCTTGCCGCCGCCTGCCTACATCACATGCGTTCCATTCTTCGATGATGGAACCAATGCTGGAGAAGTTTAGGCTGGAGCTTAACAAGGTGAAGTTGTGCAAACCACACGTGCCTTTTCTTTCCAACCTGACTGGGAAATGGATCACGGAAAGAGAAGCGACCGACCCGCAGTATTGGCTCCGCCATTTGCGCGAGCCGGTTCGTTTCGCGGCCGGCGTCAGCAAGGCTGCTGAAGACCTGGGAGCCTGCGTTTGGCTAGAAGTCGGACCGGGGCAAGCGCTGAGCGGAATCGTAAGAAAACAACTCGGTCCGAAAGGTTCTGCAGGAGTTATCGCTTCGTCACTGCTGCCGGGACGAAGCGAGCATGCCGGTCTCGTCGAGTCAGTAGCAAGGGTATGGACCGCAGGAGTACCAGTAGATTGGTCTGCATTTCAAGACGGGACGCCGCATCGGCTGCCATTGCCAACGTATCCTTTTGAACGGCAGCGCTATTGGATCAATGCATCTGCGGGCGGGTCACCGCGCAATCAGTCCACTATACGGGAGAAGAGACAAAAAGGCAGTATTGAAGACTGGTTTTATGTTCCCTTGTGGAAACAGTCGTTGCTGCCAAGGCACTTGGAACAGAGAGAGCCGACTAATTGGCTGGTCTTTGTGGATGATAAAGGTCTAGGCGCCGAGATTGGAGTGCGTCTTGCTGCCATTCGACATAGTGTGGTCTTGGTTCGGCCCGGAAGAAAGTTTGCCCAGATATCCGAGAACGCATACATCTTAGATCCACATAAGCCGGATGATTATCAGGCGCTCCTATCCCACCTTCATACGCTGGGAAGAGAAACAAAGCGCATTGCCTATCTCTGGAGCATCGCCGACGATGAAGGTGGAGCGTCCCCTTCAATAGACCAGTATTCTGCCTTCGCCAGCCTGTTGTTCCTAAACCAGGCCCTGGTCAAGCAGGAACCGGCCGGCGGATCGGACCTTGCAGTAATCTCCAATGGCATGCACCTCGTGACCGGAGAAGAAGTAATACATCCGGAGAAGTCTCTGTTATTGGGACCATGCCTTGTCGTTCCTCAGGAAGTTCCCGGCATTCGTTGCCGGAACATCGACCTTATTCTTTGCCCTCCAGAAGACAAGGAAAGAGAGACTCTGATTGAAAACCTTTTACGGGAATTGCTGGATGGGTCGCAAGAGAACATTGTGTGCTATCGCGGATTGCATAGATGGGTTAAGCACTATGAAGCGGTAAAAATGGGTCCGACAGCTGGTATGCCGGTGTCTCTGCGGGAAGGAGGGGTATATCTCATCACGGGTGGTCTGGGACAAATTGGGCTTGAGGTTGCTGCCTATCTGGCCCGTACCGCTCATGCGCGTTTGGTTCTGGTCGGACGGTCTGCCTTTCCAAAGCCGAAGGATTGGCAGACGTGGCTGGCAACTCACGAAGTGAATGATCCGGTGAGCCGGAAGATTTTGCGATTGCAGGAACTGCAGGCTCTTGGTGCGGAAATTTTGATCATGTCGGCTGACGTAAGCGAATTGCAGGACATGCATGAAGTCATGATCCAAACTCGAACTCGCTTCGGGTCTATCCACGGCGTTATTCATGCTGCTGGATGGGTGGGAAAGAATGCATTGCCTACCTTCATGAAAACCGATATTCAGGTTTGCGAAGCACACCTGCGTTCCAAAGCTAGTGGCGTGGTTGTGTTGGAGAAGGTCTTGCGGGACCAGCCGCTGGATTTCTGTGTTTTGTTTTCATCTGTTTCAACGACGCTGGGCGGAATTGGATTTTGCGCATACGCATCCGCGAACCTGTTCATCGATGCGGTTGCCCAGCGCCGCAAACAGCAGCACTCACCGATCTGGACTTCTGTGAATTGGGAGGGATGGAATTTTGGCCAGGGGACAGGGCCAGGTACAGCTTCTGGCGACAGCGTGCGCGAATTGAGTATGACCCCGGCAGAAGGGATAGAAGCATTGCACAGAATCTTGGCGATGCAAGAGCCTTTTGCCCAGGTGGTCGTCGCGACGGGAGATTTACCCTCACGTATATCCAAATGGGTGCGGGCAACTGCCGATGTCTCTAGGTACCGCACGAAGGACTTCTCGGAATCACGAGCTCATGATGTTGCAGGTGTCAACGCCAGCGAAATAGAACGCCAGATTGGCGAGATATGGCGGGAGTTGCTGGGCGTGGAACAGATTGCGCCTCACGATAACTTCTTCGAAATTGGCGGAAACTCCCTGGTCGCCATCAAGGCCCTGGCACGGCTGCGTCAGTCGTTCGGGATCGAACTCCCTCTACAGGTGCTGTTCGATCAGCCTACAGTCACAGAATTAGCCGGCAGGATTATGGCACAGGGAGGGGCTTCTTCTAACCATTCCGCCAAGCCGGCAAAGGCCGAAGAATTGATACTCGCGGTCTGGCAGGATATTCTGGGGATCGAGAACATCGGCCGTCTCGACAACTTCTTCGATATCGGCGGCAACTCCCTCACCGCGATTAGGGTCCTTTCGCGCCTCCAAAAGGAATTCGGTTTGGACATTTCTCTGGAGGTTTTGTTCAACCATCCATGTGCGGCTGAACTGGCAGTAACCATCTTTACGTCCGGTTGCAGTGCAAGAGACCAGGCCCCGGCGAATTTTTCCGGCGTTGAACAGGAGATCGTTCGCATATGGCGCAAAGTACTTGGCGTTGAACCGCAGGATATCAAGGCCAATTTTTTTGAGATTGGCGGCAACTCGTTGATGGCAATTAAAATTGTGTCGCATCTGCGCGACACCTTCGGCATCGAAGTTCCTATCGAAGTAGTTTTCAACTGTCCCAGCGTAGCCGGACTTGCTAACGCCGTTCGCACGATTTCAGGGGACCAAAAGTCAACGGCAGGGACAGGCGCCCATGGATCGACCGATTCTGAGTGCGAGCCAAATGGGGTAGCCATCAAGCCTGTGCTCCCGCACCAACGCCAGACCGTGCAATTCCCGATGTCGTATTCCCAGTACAGGTTATGGTTCCTCAATCAACTGAACAAAAACAGCACGGAATACAACCTGCCGGAGGTTGTTCGCTTACGCGGGAAGCTGGATAAGAATGCTATAGCAGCAGCCACCAACGCCATTGTGCGGCGGCATGAGATCCTGCGTACTCGTTTTGCCGAGCAGAACGGGGAGGCACTGCAGATTGTCGAACCGGAACTGCTTGTTGACCTGCCGGTAGAAGACATCAGCTCGTTGGGAGAAAACGCACAGCAGGAACGAATCGATGCGGCCATCGAGCGAGAATGGCAGGTGCCATTTGATTTGGAACGTGTCCCTTTATTGCGGATGAGATTGTTGAAATTGGGGGAAGAAGATCACGTTCTCTTACGGACCTTTCATCACATCGTGTCCGACTGCTGGTCCTACAGTGTGTTCAACAGCGAGTTTGGACTTTTATATGGCGCAATCCTCACGGGACGGAAGGATCCGCTCGAGCCGCTGCCGATGCAGTACTCCGACTTTACTTTGTGGCAGCGCGAACGGCTGGACCGCAGCGCGCTAGATCGAGACCTGAATTACTGGCGCCGCCATCTGGCCGGTTATCCTGAAGAACTAGAGCTTCCCAAAGACCGCCCCCGTGGCCGGCTACAGACATTTCTAGCGGACAGCTGTCCGATGGTCTTGAGTTCTCCGCAGGTTGACGCTTTGCGAAAGCTGGCTTCGCCTCATAACTGCACGGCGTATATGACTTTGCTTTCTTTGCTGGTGCTGCTGCTCCATTTCCATAGCGGACAGGAAGATATTTTGATCGGCTCACCCGTAGCGAATCGGTTGGAAGAACAGCTTGAGCAGTTGGTCGGCTGTTTCGTGAATGTTCTTGTCATGCGTGGCAGGATAGATTCTGGCTGCACTTTTCGTAAATTGCTCTCTGCCATGCGCAGCACCACGCTTGACGCTTTCAACCACCGCGAGCTTCCATTTGAGCGTCTAGTGGAAGAACTCGCGCCACGACGCGCGTTGAACAGACATCCTCTTTATCAAGCCACATTCGCGCTGCACAACATGCTTATGACCCCGCCTCGGCTTCATGGACTTGAGGTAAGCCCCGTTTTCGCAAAACAACCCAGAGTACGGTTTGACCTCGAATTGCAGGCGTGGGATCAGGACGGACAAATCAAGTGCTTGTGGATTTACAACCGTGATCTGTTCGACCCGTGGCGAATCGAACAGATGTCCTCTCACTACCTGCGTCTTCTGGAGCAGGCTGCGGCAAAGCCTGAGACACCCTTGTTCGCAATGAGTCTCTTGAATTTGCCGGAACGCCAACAGATCTTGGCAGGTTGGAACCAGACGGCCCAGCCCATAAAGGATATCTCTGTTTGCGATTTATTCCACCAGCGGGTGGCGCAGCATCCGAATGCTGTAGCGCTCACATTTCCTGGTCAACTATTGACTTTTGCCGAGTTGAATGCGCGTGCCAACCAGCTTGCGAGGTACTTATGTAAACGCGGCGTTCGATCCGAAGTTGTGATCGGGCTTGCACTGGAGCCTTCCGCGGAGATTGTAATTTCGATGCTGGCCGTACTCAAGGCGGGCGGAGCCTATCTGCCGCTTGAAATGAGTTATCCCGCTGAACGCATCGCGTTTATGCTGGCAGATAGCAATGTACCGATTGTATTGACGACCAGAGCGTTTCAGGATCGGCTATCCGCGGGCTTTGCTCAGGTGATTTGCCTTGAAGAAGAGGAAATTCAGGATGAGCTAACCGACAACATAGCCTTGCAG
>JBARNL010000521.1:0-19122 GCA_049802955.1 Candidatus Angelobacter sp. | reverse complement strand
GTCTTAGTCCCTTGTGGGCGCTGACTCTGCCCTTGGCAGCGGTTTTTTATGTGGGAGCAACGTTCCACTCAGCCTGGAAATATTGGACGGGACGCGGCGGCGAATGGAAAGGCCGGATTCAAGATCCTAAGGAGAATCCGCAAACTTGATCCGCAGAACTGATGAACGATCAGGCAGGAATTGAATCTTATTACCGGTTGGCGCCACATTCCTGGCTGGTAGGATTTTCGGATGTTTCTTCCTGCTTATTTACCTTGATCCCCACGGCGGCAAAAATTCGCTCTTTGGCCACGCTCTCACCTTCCGCGTGCGGCTGCTGGATTTTAGCTACCGCCTCAGATGACAGCGGCGTATCCAGAGGATCGCGATGTGTAATTGTCCATATCCAACTCAGAAGCGCGATCAGGTAACCGGCCTGTCCTACCTCGCTGGAAATACTGCGCAGCTGCGGATCGGAGTAAATGCTGACCATAAAACGCGTGGTCCCCTGCACCGTCAGGTAAAGGATAAAGCCGATTGAAATCTCGGCGATGGAAGACTTCCAGGTGATGCCCAATGACTTTGACTGCACCAGGAGGATCCAGAGCAATGAAGCGTCTGCCAGGTAGATGGTGCGTTCAATGGTGAGTGGAACTTCGACCAGGTGTTCCAGGTGCCCGGAAGGGGCCAGGACGGAAAGAGCGACCGCTCCTGAAATTCCCAGCACTGCCCAGAAACAGAAGCGGGCAACGGTGCGCCCAGGCAGAGATTCGAAGGGATCAAGAACTTTGACCAGAATTTCTAGTAATACCAGGTTGATCAGGATGGCTTCAATAAAGTCGAAGACCGAATAGGTCACGACGTACATTTCGGGGCTTCCAAAGTTATAGGCGGCAACAGTGAAGATGGAGGCGCCCGACATGTAAAACAAGTAGTAGCTGAAAACTCTCCAGTGCTTGAAAAACTCCTTCCGTTTGATCACGGCCAAGCACGCCACCACCTGACAAAAGATGATGGCGTACCAGAACACGTAATCAAACGTAAGGAGCCGATGTTTCATCGATAATAATTTCTTAGTGGCCGCTAATCGAGGGACGGCGGTATGGGATTACCACCTGCCGTACCTGCGGGAGCGCCATCGTGAACCGTGCCTAGCAGAAGCGCAAGTGCAAGAATAATGTCGATCATTAGGGAACCTTCCTTGTGCCCCGAATTACAGTCTCTCGGGGGGTTGAGTCGACGCATATCAAGCCCGCCGTGGCTAAGGAAGTTCTAATTCCCATTCCACAATGGTACTCTTTACACGTCCATTACATCTTATTTCGGCATTTGGCGCTCTCAGCCATATACCCTAAGGACTTGCCCTACAGTTACTAAGGGTTTGACTTCCCAGAACGGAACAAAATTACTAACAAATTTATTTTCAATTACTTAGCTAAAGCATGGATGGATAAATCAAGATGTTACCTCTAAGGTTCTGGCTGATTTTAATGGTTTTAGCGTCGCTTTCCCTTTTTCCTGCCGATCCGGTTGCCGCCAGCCAGGAATCTTCGGAAGCTCTGGGAAAAATCATTTTTCCCAACTCTTGCACTCCTGGAGCACAACCGCCGCTGTTAAACGGAATCGCGCAACTCCATTCTTTTCAGTATGCCGCTGCGGAAAACGCCTTTACCGAGGTCATTCACGCTGATCCCAAATGCGCCATGGCTTATTGGGGTTTAGCCATGTCCAGCTATCGCCCGCTGTGGGACGGAGCGGATGAGAAAGCCCTTAAAAAAGGCCGGCATTTCCTGGAGCAAATCCAGAAAGACTGGCCGGTCAGCCAGCGCGAACATGAATACATTGACGCCGTTGCAATCATCTTTAGTGACAATCGTAATTTGGGCGACGCGCGCATCACCGCTTACAGCCGCGCCATGGCAGAGATCGCAAAGCATTACCCTGACGATGGCGAGGCCCAGGCTTTTTACGCGTTGTCCCTGCTTGCGCTGCCGCACGATGATACAAAAACTCGCGAGCAGGTAATCGCCATCCTGAACAAGCTCATGGCCGCTCAGCCGGAGCATCCCGGCGCGGTCCATTACCTGATTCACGCGGCAGATACATCTGAGCTTGCGCCGCAGGGACTGGAAGCGGCGCGCCGCTATGCCAAAATCGCGCCTGATTCTTCCCACGCGCTTCACATGCCTTCGCATATTTTTGTCCGCCTGGGATTGTGGCAAGAGTCAGTGGATTCCAATCTTGCTGCTGCCGCCGCGGCTGCTGAAGCCACCCAGCACCACATGGGCGAGCCGCAGTATCAAATTCATGCGATGGACTTTCTTGATTTCTCATACCTGCAACTGGGCGAAGAAGCCAAAGCGCAACAGGTCGTCGAAGATTTGAATAAAGTTACCGGCGCATCTGAGGGTTGGATCAAAAACTTGCGCGTGATTCTCACCACGCGAAATCTGCTGGACTTGCACCGCTGGAAAGACGCTCTTGCGCTAGCTCCCCAGGGTGACGCCTTTGAGTTCCAGTTGCTTTACGCGCTGCGCTCCATCGCCGCGGCCCGCACCGGCGATGTCAAAGCGGCGGAACTGAATTACAAGCACCTGAAAAAGGCCATGAAACAAAGGCGTGGAAGAGATACCCGGCTGGAAGATTATCGCCGCCAGGAAGTTGACGCTTGGGTCGCCTTTGCCAAAGGCGACAAGAAAAAAGCCCTGAAGCTGATGCGCTCGGCAGCGAACAAGCAGGACCAAGAGGATTCTGGCGATTTTACCGTGCCTGCAAGAGAGATGCTGGCCGACATGCTCATGGAATTGCATCAGCCGGCACAAGCGCTGGCGGAATACGAATCTGTGCTGAAAATGTCGCCGAATCGCTTTAACGATCTGTATGGCGCAGCCAGAGCCGCGCAGATGGCCGGTGATTCCATCAAGGCAAAAAGTTATTACAGCAAGCTGCGGGAGAACTGTCCGCCGACGGCTGACAGGGCAGAGTTGCAAAAGACGGGGACAGATGCCGGAAGCAATTGAGCGGCCGGCCTATTTGAACCAGCTTCGCGCCATTTGCGCTTCTTCATAAATCGAACGCAAAGCAAGACGGGTTTCATTCACCAGCAGTGAGCAGCCTACGGCCAGGCCGACGAAACCGACTGTCCCGAGTATAAAGCTGATGACCACAATGGCTTCAAACGGCCACTTGTATTTCGTGGATACCACGCTTGCGCCCAGGAGCGAAATTACGCTTGCGGCGGCGAAACAGCCAATCGCGCCATAAAAGAAACTCATCGCGCGGACCAGCAGCGAGCCGCGTTTTTCCAATCGCGCCAGATGGCTTACCCACAGGGTCCTAGTTGCAGGATCGATCTCGGTGCCGCGCAGGTCCTTTACCAACGTTCGCGTGCGGTCCACCACGCGTGCCAGCCGGTTGCCTGTACCCAGTGAGAGCAGTGAAGACGCGTTGGTAAACACCGCCGGTGCGGCTATGAGCGTGAGGACTGCAAAAGGACTGTCCGATACAGGCGTAAGCATCGCTTCCTAGTATGCAGCCTGTTCGCGCTGAGGGGAAGAACCGCTGTGGTTCTTCCGATGAGCTTAGTCCGCTTATATCCCTACGCCGCTTTGCGTCTTGACTCCGTCCTGCGCGAGTGCGTTGTTCTTGCCGCAGATTTCTTGCGCGTGCGCGCTGCGCTCTTTGCCTGCTGTGAAAGCGCCTTGTGAGAAGCTGCCGAGCGAGGCTCGCGTTTTAATGCGGCCTCCCTGCTGCGGGAACGTGAAGCCGACACAGTCTTCTTTTTGCGGCTGTGGCCGCGGCGGCTGTCGCGTGCTGCCGACTTGCGCGCCTTTTCTGAGACACTGCCTTTTTTCGGCGGAGCCAGATCAACTCCTGCGCGGCGCGCCTTGGAAAGTCCTATCGCAATTGCCTGCTTGGCTGATTTTGCGCCATGTTTCCCTTCGCGAACGTGGTGGATTTCCTCGCGCACAAACTCACCGGCCTGTGTGCTGGGTGATTTGCCTTCGCGCTTATCTTGTTCTGCGCGTTCCATGGTTTCTTTTTCCGGCATCGCTCCCTCCTTGTTAAATGTGATGCTGCGTTGTAAATGGAGGGATTGCCAATGTACGAGTCGTTACAGCGTTATTCGCGGAAACCCGCGAAAATCGATTTATCTGCCTTACGTCATTTATTCTTGCCGCATGGGCCTAGAATCCATCCGCCTTATCACATTCGATTGTTACGGCACGTTGATTGACTGGGAAAACGGCATTCTGGCAGCTTTGCGTCCACTCCTCTGCCGCAACGCTGGCAACGTTCCCGACTTTCATATACTTGAGCTTTATGGCGAGATTGAAGCTGAGCTTGAATCCGGTCCATATCTGCCGTACCGGCAGGTGCTGGCGCAGGCCGCCCGGGAAATCGGCCGCCGGTTGGGCACAGAGATTTCCGCCGAAGAGGGCGGGGCGTTTGCCGAATCGCTCACCCGCTGGAAGCCGTTCACTGACACGATACCCGCCTTGCAGGCTTTGGCTAAGCGGTTCCGCCTGGGAATTATCTCCAATATCGATGATGACCTTTTGCCGAAACGCGAAAAATGCTGCCGGTGGAATTTGATTTCGTGGTTACCGCGCAGCAGATGCAGAGCTATAAGCCCGCACACAGGAATTTTGAGGAAGCTATTCGCCGCAGCGGCCTGAGCAAAGGCCAGATCCTCCACGCCGGACAGAGCCTTTACCATGACATCGCTCCGGCGAATGCGCTGGGAATTCAGAACGTCTGGGTAAACAGGCCATCCATCAGGTCTGGATCAGGAGCGGCCACGCCGGGAACGGCAACTCCGGCTTATGAAGTCCGCACGCTGGCGGAGCTTTCTGCGCTGTTGAGTGCCGCCAAAGCGTGAGTTTATGCGGCCGAAGATTGCTTAGGAAACAGCAGCGGCTCCAACAATACCTGGCGGGTTTCTTCTGACGTAAGCCGCTCGTCGGCGGAATAAAATTCCACGTCACCTCGCCGCGACTGCCTCATGGACAGCATGCCGCCCTCAGGAACGCCCGCGCTCTGCTGGTTCATGGCCGTATAGTCGTAGCTTACGGAATGGTTTTCGAAATCGGCTTTCAGCACCAGTTCCAGCCCAGAGTTGGAGTTTCGGACGCGATATGTATCTTCGCCCTCCACCGCCAGTTCAGCGCCTGTGCCTTGTCGATTGAATTCCTTTACGTCGGCGCGCAGTTCGCCGCCCAGTTCACGCCAGCGTGAATGGGCTGCTGCGGCAAACTGGCTTTCCGAATCCTGTTGCTGGTGAGAAGCCTGCAAGCTTTGGCGGCGATAATCGTCTACCCATCCCATGCTTTATGGGATGGCGCATCTTGCCTTGCAGATGGCTGCCTCTTCCGGCAAGAGTAAGAAAGCACTTGATGTGTCGTTCTGCGAGGTGTTATTATGCGGCCACAATGTTGTGGATAGCCTTGGTGATGACACTAGGGAATTCTTCAGCTACCTTCCGGAAAGCTCGCAGCCGGTTCAATGAGACACCCCGGCTTGTTGCGTTCGTAAGCAAGGCCATTTCACGAATGAGGTGTGAGCAATGGGCATATTATCTTTTCTCGATCGCAACCACTCTATCGCCAAGCCGGGATTCAGCCGCTGGCTGGTCCCTCCGGCCGCCCTCTCTATTCATCTGGCGATCGGCCAGGCATATGCCTTTAGCGTGTTCAAGAAACCGCTGAATTACCTGGTGCAGGTTTCCGTCGCGGGCGGCGGACTCAAAGCCCTACCCGGTGCGGACAGCCCTAACCCTCTGGATTGGAAATTTACCGCTCTGGGCTGGATCTTCAGCCTTGCCATTGTCTTCCTGGGGCTGTCCGCGGCGGTATTTGGCAAGTGGCTGGAACGGGCGGGTCCGCGCAAAGCGATGTTTGTTTCCGCCATCTGTTTTGCCAGCGGCTTTTTTGTTTCCGCGCTCGGCGTGCATGTCCATCAACTCTGGCTCATTTATCTGGGTTATGGCGTGATTGGCGGAATAGGCCTCGGAATCGGTTACATTTCGCCGGTTTCAACGTTGATTAAGTGGTTTCCTGATCGCCCGGGGATGGCGACGGGCATGGCGATCATGGGCTTTGGCGGAGGCGCATTGATTGGCGCACCGCTGGCCACAAATCTTATGCGCTACTTCCGCTCGAACTTGGACCTGGGCGTGGAGAAGACGTTCCTGGTGATGGGCGCCATCTACTTTGTCGCCATGATGTTCGGTGTTTTCACTATTCGGGTGCCGCAAGCGGGATGGAAGCCAGGGGGCTGGGTGGCTCCGGCAAAGCCTAAAGCTCTGGTCACGGCCCATAGTGTTGAGGTGAATGCGGCATTCGGCACACTTCAATTCTGGCTGCTCTGGATTGTCCTGTGCATGAATGTGACCGCGGGAATCGGAATTCTGGAACAAGCTTCTCCCATGATCCAGGAGCTTTTCCGGGGAAGAGTCACTCCCGTGGCGGCGGCCGGCTTCGTGGCCTTGCTCAGCCTTTTCAACATGGGTGGACGCTTTATCTGGTCCAGCGTCTCCGACTATATCGGCCGCAAGAACACTTACTATGTGTTCTTCGTATTGGGCGCAATCCTTTACTATCTGGCGCCGCGCACCGGTGTGAGCGGGCTCAACAGCGTTCCTCTGTTCGTAATCATCTCAGCCGTGATCGTCAGCATGTACGGCGGCGGCTTCGCCACAGTGCCGGCATATCTGCGCGATCTGTTTGGGACCATGGAAGTCGGCGCGATTCACGGGAGATTGCTGACTGCCTGGTCTGTGGCGGGAATTTGCGGGCCTGTGCTGGTCAATTACATCCGCGAATATGAGAAGAACCACGGCGTGCCTCTGGCTGATTCCTACTCCACCGTTCTATACGTCATGGTCGGATTGCTGATTGTTGGATTGCTGGCCAATGCCGCAGTGCGCCCAGTGAATTCCAAATACTGGTACAAAGCTGACGAAACAAGTAAGCAGCTGGCCACGGCCTAACCAGCGGATCATTGAGCGTAGGCGATTCGCCATAGAAGGAGCAAATCATGAAAGATCAAATCGAGAGAACGCCGGTGGTGCTGGTGGTGCTGGCTTGGTTGTTTGTGGGGATTCCCTGGACCTGGGGAGTAACGCAGCTTTGGAAAAATGCCAGCAAGCTCTTCCAGTCGCCTCCGGCAGCTACAGCTCCGGTTGCTCCGGGCGCGACGGCGACGCCCGCACCGCCAACCGCTAAGTGACAAGGGTGAACGGCTTTGCCCTGATGACCCGCTGCTGCCTACCGGGGTTCCACTAAACCTTAGGCAGGTGGATTCCGGGCGAAAAGGTGCTACGATTTTCTTTGTGCCTATTGGTGATCTTGTGTTTAAGCCATTGAAATCTCGTCTTACCCAGCCGCTGGTGCGCGAAAACGGCGTGCACCGTCCTGCCACATGGGATGAGGCCCTGGACCGTGTTGCCGCGGCATTCAAAAAATCGATTGCTAAGGGCGATTGGCGCGATTTTGGAATGTTCAGCTGCTCCAAAACCACAAATGAGCTGAATTACACGGCGCAGAAATTTGTCCGCGCCGCGATGGGGACCAACAATATCGATAGCTGTAACCGTACTTGACACGCCCCCAGCGTCGCCGGTCTGGCGGCGGTCTTCGGAGCGGGCGGCGGAACAAGTTCCTATCGCGAAGCTGAAGACGCGGATGTGGTCCTGCTTTGGGGCTCCAACGCGCGGGAAACGCACCCGATCTTTTTCCATCATGTCCTCAAAGGCATTCACAATGGCGCAAAGCTGTTTGTGATTGATCCGCGGCGGACCAGTTCGGCGCAATGGGCGGACACATGGCTCGGTCTTGAAGTGGGTTCCGATATTTATCTGGCCAATGCCATGGCGCGCGAAATCATCAATTCAGGCCTGGCAAATACCAAGTTCATTGAGCATGCCACGAGCGGATTCGAGGCCTATCGCGACCACGTGCAGAAGTTCACGCTGGAACGAGCCGAGTGTGAAACCGGAGTTCCGGCAGCGGCCATCAAGCAGGTGGCGCACGCATATGCCAGAGCAGGCCGCGCCCAACTCTGCTGGACGCTCGGTATCACGGAACACCACAACGCCGTTGACAACGTGCTGGCACTTATCAATCTGGCGCTGCTCACCGGACATGTGGGCCGGTACGGCAGCGGCGTGTGTCCTTTGCGCGGACAAAACAATGTCCAGGGTGGCGGCGACATGGGCGCTATTCCCGATCGGCTGCCCGGCTTCCAGCATGTTGAAAATGATGCGTTGCGCGCCAAATTTGAAAAAACCTGGGGAACGAAAATTCCGGCCCAGAAGGGCTGGCACATCAGCCACATGCTGGATGCAATGGAGCGCGGCGAACTCACAACACTTTACTGCCTGGGTGAAAACCCGGCCGATTCCGAAGCTGACCGCCATCGCGCTTTGAAGCTGCTTAACGGCCTGGAATTCATGGTGGTGCAGGACCTCTTCTACACCAAGACCGCCGAGCTTGCGGAAGTGGTCTTGCCCGCTTCCGCAGGCTGGTGCGAAAGCGAAGGCACCGTCACATCGAGCGAGCGTCGCGTGCAGCGCGTCCGTGCCGCCGTTCCCATGCCGCCCGGTGTGCGCGACGACACGGAAATCATCTTTGATCTTGCCCGCCGTCTGGGCCATAACTGGGGTGAGCCGAAATCAGAATGCATCTGGAATGAATTACGTTCGCTCAGTCCGATGAACGCAGGGATGAGTTATGCCCGACTGGAAGAGCATGGCGGCATGCAGTGGCCCTGCTATGACGAGCAGCATCCCGGCGAAATGTTTCTACATGGCCGGCTGTGGCACGATCCATTAATCGGTCCGCGCGCTCCGTTCAGCGTGGCGGAGTCGGTGGGTCCGGTTGATGCGCTTGACCAGCAGTTTCCTATTCGGCTCACCACTGGCCGCCGTCTTGATTCTTACAATACGGGTGTTCAGAGCGGGCACCTTTCGTCGCCGCTGCGGCATAAAGAAACCATCGATCTTTCACCCGTGGATGGGCAGCAGTACAACCTGCGCGAAGGCGAAAAAGTACGCGTGACTTCGCGGCGCGGCTCAGTGATCGCCCCAGTTCGGTTTGATGCCGGCTTGCGTCCGGGGCTGGCATTTCTTACCATGCATTTTCCCGATCAGGTCGCCACGAATGATCTCACCATCGATGCGGTCGATCCCAGGTCTGGGACCTCGGAATTTAAGGCCACCGCCATCCGTATTGAAAAGTGTCTGGAGCAATAATTGGACCTTCATCTCACTGGCGACCTTCCGACACCTGAAGAAAAAGCCGCCATTGATTTTGAATTGGGCGGCGCACCGGAATCCGTCTGGCAAGGCGGAGCGCCCGGCGTAGGGGCCGATACATGGTCTTCGAGCGGCGGAAACCACAAAGCAAAATCGCAACGCCATCTTTTGTTGCCGGTCCTGCATGCCATCCAGAACCGCGTCGGATGGATAAGCCACGGAGCTATGAACTACACCGCGCTTCGGCTGGATGTGCCTCCGGCAGAAGTTTACGGCGTGGCTTCTTTCTATGGAATGTTTTCTCTTCAGCCGCGTCCCGCCGTGGTGGCGCATGTTTGCGATGACATTGCCTGCATGACGCGCGGCTCTGAAGAACTTTGCGACCAGTTGGACACTCGCCTGGGGCCTGAAAATTTGCCGTGCGCCGGCGGGCGGGCCATGTGGGTGCGCAGCAATTGCCTGGGATTGTGTGAACGCGCGCCAGCCGTGCTTGTGGTGAAGGCCGGAAATAAGCCGCAACACCGCGTGCTGGCGCCGGCCACTACAGACCGCGTGCAATCGATGATTAATGACGCCGCCAATGACGTAATGCCGGCAGCGCCTGACGTGCTTAATCCTCAGCTCTCCGTGCCGCAGGAAGGATCGCCAAAACTGGTTCTTCTGCGCCGCGTGGGCAAGAGTAATGCGCCGGAACTCGATGGTTACCAGCGCCTGGGCGGCTATGAAGCGCTACGCAAGGCATTTGATCTTGGTCCTGAAGGCGTGCTGCGTGAGATGAATGCGTCACGGCTTTTGGGACGCGGCGGCGCGGCCTTCCCGGCGGCGAAGAAGTGGGAAGCGTTGCACCTGCAGCGCGACCTACTCAAGGCAAACCCTGAGCGTAAACATTATGTAATCTGCAATGCCGATGAGTCCGAGCCTGGAACTTTTAAAGACCGGCTGATCATGGAAGGCGATCCGTTCGCCGTTCTGGAAGGCATGACGATTGCCGCCCTGGCCACCGGAGCCGAGCGTGGCTACATCTACCTGCGCGGGGAATATCCGCTCGCGGCACAGCGCCTTGCCGCGGCCATTGAAGCTGCACGATGGGAAGGTTTTCTGGGGCAGAATATTCTTGGCAGCGGCCTGAGTTTCGATATTGAACTCCGGGGTGGCGCGGGCGCTTATATCTGCGGTGAAGAGACGGCCCTCTTCAATTCCATTGAAGGATATCGCGGAGAACCGCGCAACAAGCCGCCGTTTCCCACGCAGGCCGGCCTCTTCCGCCAGCCGACTGTCGTCAATAACGTGGAAACACTGATTAACGTTCCTCTCATCATCAATCGGGGCGGGGCTGCTTATGCTCGGGTTGGGACTGAGGGTTCCACGGGACCACGGCTGTTTTGCCTTTGCGGACACGTTGAACGCCCCGGAATTTATGAAGCGCCAATGGGTACAACGCTACGCCAGTTGCTGACGATGGCTGGCGGCGTTGCCGGCACTGGCCGCTTGCAGGCAATTTTACTGGGCGGCGCGGCGGGGACATTTGTCTCACCTAAAGAGATTGACGTCCCGCTTACCTTTGAAGGCACGCGAGCGATTGGCGCTACGCTGGGCTCAGGCGTGGTGATGCTGTTCGATGACAGCATTGACCTGAAGCGCATACTGCTGCGCATCGCAGCTTTCTTCCGGCATGAAACCTGCGGACAATGCGTGCCCTGCCGCGTCGGCGTGGTGCGCCAGCAGGAAGTGTTGCAGCGGCTTATCGATAACCGTCCTATGGGCTCGAAGGCCAACGAACTGGTTATGCTGAAAGAAATGGCGCAGGCCATGCGTGACGCATCCATCTGCGGCCTGGGACAGACAGCCGCCAGCGCACTGGAATCTGCATTGCAAAGGTGGAATGTATTCGCATGAAACAGACGGTGCCAGTCCCGACCAAAGCAGCAGAGCAGGAGTTAGCGCCAACTCCTCTGCGGCCGATTCCACCCGGCCCTGTGCCGCAAGCGCCGCCACCGCGCGAGCGCCGCATGATTGAGATCACCATTGACGGCCAGCCGGTTTCCGTGCCGGAAGGCTCAACCATTCTTGAGGCAGCGCGCAAGCTCGGCATCGATACGCCTACGCTCTGTTTTCTTGAAAGCCTCACACCGGTCAACGTCTGCCGCGTTTGCGTGGTTGAGATGGAAGGCTCGCGCACGCTGGTTCCCGCATGCTCGCGCAAGGTGGAACCGAAGATGGCCATCAAGACCGATTCAGAGCGCGTTCGCCTTTCGCGCAAGATGGTGCTGGAATTTCTGGCTTCGTCGGTAGACGTTTCAACCGCGCCGCAGTTTACCGGCTATATGGAACGTTATGGCGCAGAGCCGGAACGCTTTGGCCGCAACGCCGCTACCGTAGAGCAGCCCATAAAGATCGATAACGATCTTTATGTTCGCGACTATTCCAAATGTATTCTTTGCTATAAGTGCGTGGAAGCCTGCGGCGTGGATGCGCAGAATACTTTTGCTATCGCCGTTTCCGGGCGCGGCTTTTCCGCCTCGATTGCCACGGAGTTTCAGGTCCCGCTGCCTGAATCCGCCTGCGTTTATTGCGGCAACTGCATTGGCGTCTGCCCCACCGGCGCGCTGATGTTCAAGAGCGAATACGATATGCGCCAGGCTGGCACATGGGATGAATCACGCCAGGAGCAGACGACGACCATTTGCCCTTATTGCGGCGTGGGCTGCAACCTGACAGTACATGAGCAGGATGGCGAGATCGTGAAGGTCACTTCGCCGCTGGATCATCCGGTGACGCACGGCAATCTCTGCATTAAAGGCCGATTTGGCTGGCAGTTTGTGCAGATTGAGCCGGCGGGAGCTAAGAGCAAATAGGCTAGATCTATGCCGCTTTTACCTTAGCCAGATACTCGCGCACGCGCTTTGCGTTGGCGCCCACGTCGCTCTTGCCGATGCGCGAAAGTGAGCGGACATCCACCCGGCTGCCGCTACCGTCCGCGGCAATACGGACCACAATGTCATCCTTGAAGCCGAACCAGAAAGTAGTTGCCGTGGCTTCAATCCGGCCCTGCGCGGGATCGGTGGCGTCAATGTCCCATTTCATCTCTTTGGCTGCCGCCAGGGCACGGTCAAAAGCCTGCGCGGGAGGCACATCAAGATGCAGCGGGCTGATGTCAGGATAGGTTTCTTTCTGTAGCTCCGCTGTTTTGGCATCATAGTCGGTCGGGTTTGCCGCCTTGGCTGCGGTACGCAACGGCAGCACCGCCACAAATTGCGGCGGATTGTCACGGTCAGTGCTTACATCGTGAATGGGAGAGTGCCGCGCAGTGTTAATATTTTTGAGCGGCATGCCGGCGGCGATCAGGCCCAGAACCAGCCCAACAAGCGCCATGCTTTTGCTGCCGGAACGCGCCAATCCCACCAGCGAGAGAATGATGGCAATGAGGCCGAGAAAAAGCGCGGCGGGGATCACAATGCGCAATGCTGTGCCCAAACTTAAAATGTGCGCGCGATAGGCTGGACCATCCAGCATGAGGAGCAGGCAGGCAAGCAGGCCAATCCAGAAGCCCGCCGTGGCGACGGAAGACACAGTACCAGAGCTTTCCATGGAACTCTCCCTTGTAATTCAACACAGATACTATAGTGCAAATGGTGGAAGAAAGTATGCGATCGGCTTAGAGCTGCCGATGCTTAAAGCTGCGTTTGCCATGGGCGTAATCAGTTACCGTTTGGCCGCTTCCGTGCAGTTTGTATTTATAAGTGAGCAGACCTTCCAGGCCCACTGGCCCGCGAGCATGAAGCTTGCTGTTGCTGATTCCCAATTCCGCGCCCAGGCCATAGCGAAAGCCATCGGCAAAGCGGGTTGAGACGTTGTGAAAGACGCTGGCTGCATCCACTTCGTTCATGAACAGTTCTGCGGCATTCTGGTCTTTGGTCAAAATGCTTTCCGTGTGGCGCGACCCGTAATGGTTGATGTGTTCGATCGCTTCGGCCATATCGCTTACGATTTTCACTGTAATTTTGAGATCGCCATATTCAGTGTGCCAGTCTTGTTCCGTGGCGGGAATGACCTGGCCGTGCGGAAACAAATGGAGAGTACGAGAGCAGCCGCGGACTTCAACGCCAGCGGATTGCAAAGCGGTGACGAGTGTCGGCAGGAATTCCTGTGCCACTAATTCGTGCACCAAGACTTTTTCCACGGAATTACAAGCTGCAGGATATTGGACTTTGGCATCGATGACTACGTCCTTGGCCATCTTTAGATCGGCGGCGGAATCAACATAAATGTGGCAGATGCCGCTGCCATGGCCGAGGACCGGGATGCGGCTGTGCTCAAAGACGTAATTTACAAATTCCGTGGATCCGCGCGGGACCACGAGATCAATGTCGCGGTCCATTTCTAGTATCCGCGCCACATCGGCGCGGTCAGTAAGGGCGCAAATTACCGGGCGCAGCGACGGGCTGAAAGCAGCGAGCGCTTCATGCCAGATGGAAACCAGAATGCGGTTGGTCTTCCGCGCTTCAGCGCCGCCTTTTAGCACCAGGCCATTGCCGGTTTTTATGGCGAGCGAGCCGACCTGCGGCACCACGTCTGGACGCGACTCAAATATGACCGCTACAACACCAAGAGCGCAGGAAACCTTTTGCAATGTGAGGTCGTCATCGAGTTCCGTGGTGGCCAGCACGCGACCCAGCGGATCTTCAAGTTTTGCAACATCGCGAACCTGCCTTGCCATGTCCTTGATGCCGGTAGCGGATGTTTTAAGCCGCTTCAGCAACGCGGCAGAAGCGGTGCTTGCGGCGAGTTCTCGAGCTTTGTGCTCTAGCGATGCGCAGTCTTCTTGATTTGCTTTGAGAATTTCAGCTTCGCGAGCTTCGAGCATGTCCGCCGCGGCAAGCAGGATATGGTTTCGCTGATCGGCGGAGAGGCGCGCCAGTTCACGCGCGGCCCGGCGCGCGGCCTGTACCTGCGCTGCAATGGAGTCCGGGTTTTTAGATTCCGCTGCGCTGGACATTCGTTTCCACGGCTGAGAGGATCAGGAAATTTTCACGGCGCACCAGCACGCCACGCCGGCTATCGCCGGAAGAGAGCTTCGCGGCAAGCTGCTGGCTGCCGAACTCAGCAATTCCTTTCCCGATGATATTCCCTTCAGGGTCGATAATGGCAATCACCTGTCCGGCAGAAAACTCGCCTTCACATGCCGTAACTCCGGAGATCAGTAAACTGGCTTGCCGATGCAGAAGCGCCTTTGCCGCATTCGCATTGATAGTGGCTTCGCCGCGGACCGTGGTGGCAAACGCCAGCCAGCGCCGCTTGCCCGCCATGCGCGATCCGGGCAGAAATAACGTGCCCACTTCTTCGCCCTGAAACACTCGTTCCAGAATGCCAAGAGATTTTCCGTTGGCAATCACCACCATACCGCCGGCCTGCATCGCGATTTCGGCTGCATCGAGTTTGGCCGCCATGCCGCCGCGTCCGGTGGCGGAAGTGCCGCGAGCGGAGTCGCGAATTGCTGCGGTGATTTCAGTGACCATGGTGACGACGGTCGCATTCGCGAGATCGCCATTGGGACTGTAAAGAAGGCCGTCAACATTGGAGAGCAGGACCAGAGCGTCGGCATCGAGCTTGCTGAGAACCAGGGCTGCTAGACGGTCGTTGTCGCGAAAGACCGGCGCTTGATCGGTGTAAATATTTGTGACGGTATCGTTTTCGTTCACGATCGGCACAGCGCCGAGTTTCAGCAGGCGCTCAAAAGTCTGGCGCAGGATGCTGTAGCGCTTGAGGTCGCTAAAGTCATCTTCAGTAACCAGCACCTGTGCGACTTTGATGCCGTGAGGACGAAATGATTCCGCGTACGCCTGCATCAGCTTGCACTGGCCCACGGCAGCACAGGCGCGCGTGATGCTGGCGTCTTTTAGCCGGCTGCGGTGAATGCCCAGCTCAGCCGCGCCCAGCGTTATCGCGCCGGAACTGACCAGCACCGTTTGGCGCCCAGCATTTGCCAGCCCCGCGATGCTGGCGGCCAGAGCGGCAACCTGCCGGGGATCAAATTGATTTTCCGCGTTGCACACCACGCCCGTGCCGACTTTGATCACAATGCGGCGCGCGTTTACCAGCAGCGCGCGGTGGTTGATGGAGCCGTCATTCATTTTTGTCGCTGCGCTCCAAACCGCCGGGAGCCTTGCTCATCGTCTGCATCTTCTTGCTCCTGAATCACGCCGCTCGGCGCGTGGGCGGCCTCCCACCCCACCACGCGAAACCCCAAGCGTCGCGGCCTCGCGGCTTAATGTTTGTCGCTGCGTCCAAGCGGCCAGCGAGTCTCGCCTAATCGGGTGCCTTGTCCCTGGCTCCTTAATAAAAAAACCGCTGCGTGTCGGCAGCGGGGAGGCGTTGTTTTAATTGCTTAAACTGTTCTAACTCATAGCCCCCTGCCGCCAGTATTCGCATTTGGGCATGGCGGACAACAACCCGGAATACAGGAGCCAGAGGAGATCATCACGAGCGAACTATAACCTGCAAAGATGCGGGTGGCAAGTGGATTAGGAAGATTAATGGTGGGCAGACTGGACGCTTTCCGCCGTGGAGATCCGAAATAGATTGATACAGGCACGGCCCTTGACGGTAAGTATCTCTTGCCTTTTTGAGGAACATTGGTACACTCTTTTCGCATCTACCCCCTGGCCCAATTTATTTTTTGCAGCGCTATTCCTATGAAATAGCTTCGGCATAGCTTTGTCATTTTGTCATGGGTGGTAGGCAACTGCTGGCCCATCCACCTCGATAACGATGATTTGCCGATAAATTTCTTGCAGGAAATCTCCTTAAGAAGCCGTTCTTATGGGGGAGAAGAAGTCTTGTTGTCGCTATTTTAGTTTAATCAGGCAAATTTTAGGTTTTTGAGCCGGAATACCGGCGGAGAGAGATAGCGAACGGGAGTGGAATTGACTGAAGCACGGAACGAAAGGAGCTCCAGAATGAAAGACTTGGGTAATGACGATTTCAGCGTCGATCCGGGCGAACGCATCAAGATCCGGACGACCGTCGATAAGCCACCTTGTATTGTGGCTTTTCAAGATCCTCCAATCGGGGGGGCATGGGAGAACATTCAACCGGTTCCTCCCTGTGATCAGCGGGAGTTCACTTCCCCTCAGGCCAAAGGGATGGCATTTTCTTTTGAGGTCAAATGTGATCAACAGATTGCCGAGGGAGATCCCGATCCAGTGGCGCACTATACCTTGACATTTAAATCGATCAGTAATCCCGCTGATCCTGCTGTGCAGAAGCACATCAATGTTCCTAAAGGCGGCACAGGGCCAATGGGTAGATTTTTTACTTTCACTGTTGTCTAGGAGAGAGGCGCTATGAGCAAGTGGTACAGGAGATTCGCACTGTTGCTGACGCTGGCGTGTGGAACATGGCTTCACTGTCAAAACCTTGACGGAATGGTGGTGGACTACAAAGCGGCCGCGGGAGAGACGGCCGCGTTTTCGACGCCGGAAACGTATGCCGCATTCCTACTGCAATCCGACGCCATGCATGACGCGGAGATAAGCCGGACTGACAAACAGACCGAAGCGAGTTCGGGCTCAGGCCAGTCGACATCGGCAGTCACAAAAGGGAGCGTGCCCTGGCTGTTTGCTTTCGCCGTGGAACACGGCGCATTGACGCAGTCGGTGGACGGGAATCTGATCACATTCAAGGGAAATGTAGCCAATGCGATCAAAGCTATCAATGCAAAGGACTACGTGAAGAGTTTCAAGCTCGGCGAGAACAATCTATTTGTTCGAAACGTCTCGCGCGCAACATTTGGAGTCTCATTTAACTCCAGCTCGGGAAATGCATCCCCCACGTTCAACACCAATACATTTGCGAGCGCGAATGCGCACATTGACCTCTACAATCATCGCGATCCGAGAGATTCGAAATGGATCTCGAACTTTCGTAGTTTATCCAGCAGCGCACTGGTAGCGGTCGCGAATGCAGCAGGGAATTTTAATAACATCGTGCGAACCAGTCATGCCGCGGAGTTTGCCGCCTGGCGAAGCCGCGCCCAAGCCATTTTGGCGGGCTTGTCGGCCGGCAGTACCGATGACCAGATCAAAAAAGCACTCGAACAGATTGGAGAAGATCTCGCTAATACGTTTGGCGGATTCGCTGACGTGCAGCAGCAAGCTAAATTTACATTCGATGCGATGGCGAATTACAGCGCGCAGAAAAAAGCCGTGATTGAAACTATCAACAAAAGCCCGATTCTCAGCATGGAATACACCTTTACCAATCAGGCCTCGACCTCTTTGCCGACCTCGTCGACGCAGAATGTCAGCGTCAGCACGAAACCGCCCAATCTGTCCAATATCAATCTCATCTTTACCGGCTATTTGGGAGGGAATACCCAGGCGACACTGAATGCCAGCACAACTCTATTCTCCTCGATCCCATCCGGGACGAAAATTGGAACGGTACGGGATTATCGGGTAGCTGGACAAATCGATGTACCGATCGATATACATAGCCTCGGTACCACGGATCTATCTCTTTCAGCTCTGTTTTTGTCTCTGCTCGAAGAACCGTTAGGCCAGCAAGTCCTGGTCAATACCGTGCCGGTGTCGACGCGGGGAAACATCAATCTCCTGCAGGCCAAATGGAGCATTCCCATGGGCGACGGAGGATTTAAGATTCCAATCTCCATTACACGTTCAAACAGAACAGAATTAATCAAAGAGAACGATATCCGGGGCACTATCGGCATTTCGTATGATTTTGATGCGCTGTTCTCAAAACTCAAGTGAGCCATTAAGAATCTTTATTGGAAGCGCCCGTTTTGTGACCGCGTGCTACGGGCTTTACGGTTTCTCCGGACATCATCACTTGGGAGCCGCAAACCTAAGCAATCCACATAAAAGGGCTGTATTTCAACGAAACAGACTTTAGAAGGAATTGCAAGACTTTGTGGATCGCAAAGTTGAAGATAGGGCTTTTTTGACTCCCGCTTGCCTAAGACATCGTAAAGTTTCATTAATCCCCCGCCTATTCATTAGCAATACGAATTAACCATCCTGACAATTATTAACTCCTGGCTTACCCAGTGTTTACGCCCAGAAGCCCTTCTTGCGGGTCTATATGTACAGAAGGCCGGAGACGCGGCCTGGGGGTTGGAAGATGAAAATCTTAAAAAATAAATGGACGATCATTGGCGTGCTTCTGGCGGCAATCGGGCTGCTGACCGCTTTCAAGTATGAAAGCAAAAACATGCCGCAATATTTCACTGAGAAGGTGCAGAAGGGCGACATACAAAACGTCGTCCAAGCCACCGGCACGATCAATGCGGTAACCACGGTGCAGGTAGGTTCGCAGGTGTCTGGAACCATCCAGACGCTCTCTGCGGATTTCAATTCGCACGTGAAGAAGAACCAGGTGATCGCGCAGATTGATCCGTCATTGTTTCAGGGAGCGCTGTTGCAGGCGAAGGCCGACTTGGCTGATGCGCAGGCGAACCTGATTGCGGCCAAAGCCAATCTGGATAAGGCACAAGCCACGGCGGCGCAGGCGAAGCTGGATTTCAATCGCTATACCACGTTGGCGCAGGAAGGCGTGGTGCCGACGCAGCAAATGGATACGGCGCGCGCAGCTTCACAGAGCGCGGATGCCGCAGTGGGAGCAGCGAAGGCCCAGGTAACGCAGGCCGCGGCGCAGGCGCAGCAGAAGTCTGCCGCAGTCACGGTGGCGCAGACCAATCTTGACCATTCCACTATTCGGTCTCCAATTGACGGAACGGTGATTGCCCGCAGCGTTGATGTGGGCCAGACGGTAGCTGCGAGCTTGCAGGCGCCTACGCTTTTCACCATCGCGCAGGACTTGACCAAGATGCCGGTTTACGTGAGCACCGACGAGAGCGACGTGGGCAC
>JBARNL010000520.1:0-6190 GCA_049802955.1 Candidatus Angelobacter sp. | reverse complement strand
ACAAGGCGCGCAGTGCGCCGACCAGAAATTCAATACCACGATCTTGCCCCGGTAGTCATGGAGGGAGACTTTGCGGTCGCTATCCTGGACGGTGAAATCCGGCGCCTGTGAGCCGATGAAGCGTAGCTTGGGCTGATCATTGCAGCCGACGCATCCTGCCAAAACCGCCGCCAGAAAGACCGGAATTACGATTCGAAAGGATTTCACCCCCTTATAATAACCCAATTCTGATGGAAACTGATCGCGCAAAAGGGAGGGTCGACGTCTTCATTCCCGCACGGAATGAGGAGGATTGCCTGGGCCGCTGTTTGCAATCTCTAGTGGCGCAGCAAGGTATCTCCTTTCAAATCACCGTGGTAGACGACGCGTCAACAGACCGCACTCGGTCCATTGCGGAATCCTTTCCTGGCGTGCGGGTGCTGAGCGCGGGTGAGCTAAAGCCGGGAATGACGGGTAAGGTCAACGCTCTTGTCACGGGCGCTTCGGGCAGCAACGCCACATGGCTTCTGTTCACTGACGCCGATACCTTCCACTACCCGGAATCGCTGGCAGCATCTGTCCGCGAGGCGGAGGAACGCAAAGTCGATTTGCTCTCATTCTCTCCGGAGCAGGAAACCGCCACATGGTGGGAACTGGCGGTGATGCCGCTGGTCTTTGCCGACCTTGTGCGGACGTATTCGTCGGAAAAAATCAATGACACCGCGGACCCCACGGTGGCGGCCAATGGACAATACATTCTGGTCCGCCGTGAGGTTTACGAGGCCCTTGGTGGACATGGTGCGCTTCCGCTCAACATCCTTGAAGACATTGAGTTAGCCAATGTATTTAAAGCATCAGGTCACAGAATCTGGTTCCGATATGGTGCTGGCTTAGTGCGCACCAGAATGTACCGCACCTTTGGCGCGATGTGGGAAGGCTGGTCGAAGGGCTTGGCTATCCTTTTTCGTCGTCCAGTGCTGCTAGCGACAAGGCGTGCGCTTGAGTTTATCTCGATTGCGGTCCTGCTTGGAACTGGGCTAATCATGGTGGCTCGAAGTCAACTTGAAAGTGCGGGTGTGTTTTTAGCAATAGGGGCGCTTTTCTATCTTGTTTTCCTTTTCCGGGTGCGGCAGGCGCATTTCCCAGGGAAAGCTAACCTTATGGCTTTCATAGGGTTGCCAATTTATGTGTCACTTTTGTTGCGTTCTCACCTCCATTTCAATAGGCGCGGCGAGTTAACATGGAAGGGGCGCACGTACTCACAATCCGCACCCAAAGCGGCTGATGGGTCATCTATTCGAAAGGGCGATCTGAGCTAACGATCTGATTTTGATGGTTTATCTGACAAGGAAAGCAGAGTTTTCGGCCTCGCACTATTACCACAATCCGGAAGTCACCCCGGAAGAAAACCAGCGCATTTTTGGCAAGTGCAACAATCCACACGGCCACGGACACAATTACACGTTGGAAGTTACGGTACAGGGCAATGTGGACCAGCGTTCTGGATTTGTGGTGGATTTGAAAGAGTTAAAGGAGATCATGAACCGCGAGGTGATCGACGCCATGGACCATCGCTTCCTCAATAAGGAAGTTGCGGACTTCAAAGATCAAATCCCCACTACGGAAAACCTTGCCATCAGCATCTGGCGACGCCTCGAGCCCAAGCTGAATCTGGCCGAGCTGCACCGGGTCCGCGTGTATGAGACGCCAGACCTCTTTGTGGATTTTTACGGAGAAGCATGAAGGCATATCTCACAAGACGGTATTTGTTCTCAGCATCGCACCGGCTGCATTGCGACGAAATGTCTGCTGCGGAAAACCAGGCCGTGTACGGCAAGTGCAACAATCCGCATGGACACGGCCACAATTATTGCGTGGAAGTCACGGTCGCAGGCCGGGTGGACCCGCGGACGGGCATGGTTTGCAATCTGGTGGATCTCGATTCTTTTGTGCATGAAAAAATTCTGGAACGTTTTGACCACCAAAACCTCAATACATTACCGGAATTTGAAGGAAACGTGCTGACGACAGAGAACTTATGCGTGGAAATCTTCGACATTCTGGAAGAAAACTTCCACCACGCGCAGATAGACAAAGTGCGGATTGAAGAAACCATGCTTAACTCCTTTGAATATGCCGGGGGCAGGGAAATCCGCTACTAGGAGATTTTGGTGGAATCAGGAGCTGTTGTGAAGAAAATTGACGAAATTTCGCCGGTATCGGAGGTCAGCACGCAGGAGTTGTTGCGTGAACTGCTGGTGCGCCTGGGTGAGGACCCCACACGCGACGGCCTTCTGCGGACGCCGGAACGTATGCAGAAGTCTCTGGAATACCTGACCAAGGGCTATGAGCAGGACGCCGATAAAGTCCTGCAGGGCGCGCTCTTTGACGTGCCTTATGACGAAATGGTCATCGTAAAAGATGTTGAGATGTTCAGCCTTTGCGAGCACCACCTTTTGCCGTTCTTCGGTAAAGTGCATGTCGCTTATATCCCAAATGGCAAGGTGCTGGGATTGAGCAAGATTCCTCGCCTGGTGGATATCTTTGCCCGGCGCCTACAAGTGCAGGAACGCCTGACCGTGCAAATTGCTGAGACCATTCAGAACGCTATTAATCCCCAGGGCGTTGGAGTGGTGATTGAAGCGCGCCATCTGTGCGTGATGATGCGTGGCGTGGAAAAGCAACATTCCGCTGCCGTGACTTCGCATATGCTGGGCACTTTCCGCACCGCGCAGAATACGCGCGAAGAGTTTCTTTCCCTGATTCGCAACGGCAAAAATGGAAATTCGTTCTAATGCCTGACAGGAAGGCCGGGCAAAACAAAGTTGCAGTGATCACCGGCGGTGGGACAGGCATTGGTCTGGCTACAGCACGACTTCTTGCCCAAAGCGGCTATTCAGTGATCATTACTAGCCGAGGTGCGAAGCGCCTTGAGGCTGCAGCGGCGAAAATCTCCACTGAGAAGAAGCAAGTTACCGCCATTCCTTGTGACGTTCGAGATCCTTTGTCAGTTGAGAAACTTTTCCGCGAAATTGGAAAACAGCACCAAACGATCGATGTCCTGATCAACAATGCTGGAGTAGCTCATGCGCTTGCGCCAGTCGATCAGCTATCGGTAGAAACGTGGAAAGAGGTAATTGACACGAACCTGACCGGAACGTTCCTGGTTACGCGCGCGGCGCTACCGCTGATGCGCGCAGGCGCAACAATTGTGAACAACCTGTCGGTCGCGGCATTGCAGCCATTTGCCGGCATGGCCGCTTACAATGCTTCAAAGTTTGGGGCCCTGGGATTTACTCAGGCGCTCCGTGAAGATCTCCGCAAGCGTGGCATCCGCGTGCTTGCCTTATTACCGGGTGCGACGAACACAGAAATATGGAGCCAGTTCTGGCCGGGCGCGCCAAAAGAAAAGATGATCTCAGCTGAAACCGTAGCCCAGGCTGTGCTGCATGCCGTTTCAGCGCCCGCGAACACTGCCGTTGAAGAGATTCGGATCGGGCCAGCCGCGGGCGTGCTCTAGCTAGGCTGCTGAAAATTGAAGTGCGAGCAGACCGCTAGATGACTATGGCCCTCAGGTGGCATCAAATGATTACATCGCTGTAAGAGCCCGAAAGGTCAGAGGCACATATGAAACAAATCGCCATCTTAATCGTGGTCTGCCTGATTCCAGCCTCGCTGCGACCACAAGAACATTCATCTGCCACAAGGACGCTTGTCAATTCGCAAGCCCTCAATGAAGTGAACCTGGGCGGAAGGTTGGCTCATGAGTACGAAAAGCAGGTCGGGCTCGGAAGTACTCCTGAGTTGGATGGCATTTCTCGCTACATCAGCAACGTGGGAAACCAAGTCGCGACCCCACTTGCATCGCGCCTTCAATATCGTTTCGTGTTCGATCCGAATCCGGCTTTCAAGAGTGCTTTCGCACTTCCGGGCGGATACATCTTCGTAGGCGGTGGATTGCTAGCGACAGCGCAAACGGAGGACGAATTGGGTAACGCATTAGCCCACGAAATCGAACACGTAGAACTTGGCCAAGTGAGCAGACGTGTGAACGAGCTGACAAAGCAGAAAGAGATCAAAAACCTAAAGGTTAGCGAGTTCTTCTCCGGCTATACAAAGGAAGAAGAGCTTGCCTGCGACCTGAACGGACAGAAACTGGCAGCGAAAGCAGGCTACTCACCGGCCGGCATGCTGACGCTGCTTGAGACATTCAAAGCTCTCCGCAAAGGAGAGCCGGAGGAACTGTCTGAAAAGCATCCAACTCTATCGGAACGCATCGCTCAGGCGAAGCGTTTGGCCGATGGCTTGCCGCAAAATCAGAAACTATTGAAGATTCCGTAGCGGTGGATTAGGGCCAGTTTTCAGCATCCTCCTAGAATCACGGTGCCCTCCACTACTAAATCTTCAGTAATCTTCAAAGGCATACACATTCTTCCGCGTAGGCATAAGCTGGATCAGTAATGCGCCAGTCACGAAGCCGCCGACATGCGCCCAAAAAGCAACACCGCCCACAGGTCCTTTGGTCTCCGCCAATGCAGTTGCAGCGCCACTCAAGAGGTTGATGATGATCCAGTAGCCCAGCACAAGCCACGCAGGCAGCCAGAAGACAAAAAATCCCCACCACGTCAGCACACGCGCTCGCGGATAAAGAACCAGGTAAGCTCCCATAACACCGGCAATGGCTCCACTGGCGCCAACTGTGGGCACAGTTGAATTGAAATTAAAAACCAGGTGCGTGAGCCCGGCGGCCAGTCCGCACACAATGTAAAACGCCAGATAACGAAAATGGCCGAGCCGGTCTTCCACGTTGTCGCCGAAAATGGCCAGCCCCCACATATTCAACAGCACATGAGGCAGGGAAGCGTGCAAAAACATCGAACTCAGAAAAGGAACAAACGCAACCGATGCTGGCAGATAGCCTTTCATCCATGCGGCAATATGTTCAGGTACAAACGCAAACTGCATTTCAAAGTCAGCCCTGGCGCGGGGTCCCCCGGAAAGCTGCAATGACCACTCAAAGAGAAATATCCCAATGTTCAGTACGATAAGAAAGTAATTGATAAACGGTGTTGTCGATCGGGGAGCGTCGTCTCGGATGGGGAACATGCTTTGGCAGCTTCTTCAGTATGATGCTTGATTAAACGGAGTTACTCAAGTGGACGCGGTGCTGATCGTGGACAAACCGGCTGGGATGACATCACATGACGTGGTGGCGCGCGTGCGCCGGATCGTCGGCGAAAAATCCGTGGGCCATCTGGGCACGCTCGATCCCATGGCGACCGGCGTGCTGCCGCTGGTTCTGGGCCGCTTTACCCGTCTGGCGCAGTTCTACAACGATGCTGACAAGCGCTATGAAGGAAAGATCCGCTTCGGCTGGGCCACTGATACCTACGACGCAGAAGGTCAACCTGCCAGTCCTAAGCAAACTGCTGACTTCTTATTGCAGCAGGTGCAGGATGCTGCTGCGGAGTTTACCGGTGAAATTGCTCAGTATCCTCCGCCTTTTTCCGCCAAGAAAATTGCCGGCATTCCTGCGCATCGGCTGGCGCGCAAAGGACAGCCTGTAGAACTCAAGCCCAAGCAGGTTGAAATCAAAGCGCTGGAGTTCTACGATTGTGGCGGCCAGGTGGTTTGTTTTCGTGCCTGGGTCAGTTCCGGAACGTACTTGCGATCGCTGGCGCACGACCTGGGAAAGAAACTAGGCATGGGCGGACATCTTGCCGCGCTGAAGCGTACCGCTGTCCGCGAATTCACAATTGACGAAGCGCACAGCCTGGAACAGCTAGAGCAAGCTCGGGCGACCAACACTCTCGACGAGCTTTTTCTCCATCCCCGGCTGGTGCTGCCGGAATATCCCGCCGTCGTCGCGTCACCTGAAAGTGCCGCCAGAATCCGACACGGCGGCGCTGTAAACCTGCCTGAATTCAGCAAATCGGCTTTGGTTCGGGTGTTTGCCGGACAGAGGGAATTGCTGGCTATTGCGAGGCGGGTGGCTGGGACGCTGTTCCAGCCCAAAGTAGTACTTCACGGTTGATGTGTTGACCCGATTGTGGCGGTTGCGGTACGAATAGCTTCCGGTGCGCAGTCCAAACGCGCTTAAATATTGGAAATATTCAACGTCTGATAACAGATATTATGTAAAGTGGCATAAATGCCGCTATGGGCGCAGGGTTTCTGGACACTTCAGCTCCAAAGCTTATCTTTGCTAAGC
>JBARNL010000519.1:0-6523 GCA_049802955.1 Candidatus Angelobacter sp. | reverse complement strand
TGGCAAAAATCCCAACCGCCGCCAGCACCAGCGCCATAGCAAGAAACGCCAGTGGTGAGTTGGTATTTACGCCATACAAAAACGTAACAATCAGCCGCGCCAGCAGAAACGCGGCAGCCAAGCCTGTCACCAGTCCGGCACCCATGATGACTGCGCTTTGCTTCAGCACCATCATCAGCACGTCGCGTGGTTGCGCGCCCAGGGCCAGCCGAATGCCAAACTCGCGTATCCGCTGGCCCACGGAATATCCCACAACGCCATAAATTCCCACCGCGCAAAGCACCATGGCAATCATGGCAAACACCGTGAGCAGGCTTGCGCCAAAGCTGGATGCCCACAGGGACTGCGAGATCACCTCGCCGATGGGCCAGAGATTGGTGATCGGCAAGTTGCGGTCCAAGGACTGGACCAATGTTCGCACCGTGCTCATTGCGCTGCGAGGGTCACCTTGTGTCCGGAAAAATACGGTGACGGCGGTTTCGTTTGTCTGGACAAGCGGCACATACATATATGGCCGCGCTTCTTCGCCAAGAGTGTTGTACTTGGAGTCGCGCGCAACGCCGATTACCTTGGTGAATTCAGAGTCCTTGAAAAACTTGAAACGTTTGCCAATGGGATCTTCATTCGGCCAGATCTGTTTGGCAGCGGCTTCATTAATAATGGTCACGCGCGGGCTGTCCTCACGAACCGTGCTGTCAAAATTCTCACCGCGCATCAGGGCAATGCCCATGGTTTTAAGGTATTCCGGTGAGATCTCAGAAATCTGCGCCACGTGGCCGCTCTGGCCATTATTGCTGTCTTCACCTTCGCGGAAGAGAGTGCGTCCAAAGCCGCCGTTAAATAAAGGGATGGTGCTGGAAAGCGCGGCAGAGCGAATGCCGGGCGCATTCTGAGCTGCCTCCAGCGCACGGCGCTCAAATTCGCGCGCACGTGCGGGATCATAATTCAGCGCGCCCAGATCAAACGAGAGCATCGCTAAATTATTGGTATCAAAACCGGGATCCATTTCACGCGCATTACGCAAGCTGAGAAGAAACAGCCCCGCGCCTACCAGCGCAATCAGGCAGATAGCAACTTGAAGCGAGATAAGAACGTCGCGGACATTGAAGCGCGTCCCCTTGCGCAGATCGCCGCCGGCACGCTCTTTCAATTCTGAAACCAGATCAGGCCGCGATGATTGCAATGCCGGCGCCAGCCCAAAGATCAGCCCAGTCCCAATCGCCACCACAAACGTAAATACCAACACATGCCAATCGAGCGACAGGTCCATACCATCGGCAGGAAGCTGTGGCGGACGGAAGCGCCACATAATGTCGCGGCCCGCCAGAGCCAGCCCAAGTCCCAGCGCGCCGCCGGCAATGGCCAGCACCATAGCTTCCGTGAGCAATTGCGTGATGATGCGGCTACGCGACGCGCCAATGGCCACGCGGATTGACATCTCGCGCTTTCTTCCCGCCGCGCGAGCCAGCAACAGGTTGGCAATGTTGAAGCACGCGATCAGCAGGACGATACCGACCACTGCCATCATCATTACTCCGGCGCGGTTAAATTGATCGCGCTGATTGGCCGCGATACTCGATTCCAGCAGTGGTTGCAGCGTGAAGCTGCGTCCCTTGTTGGCCAGCGGAAAAGCCGTTTCCAGATCGGAAGCAATTGTTTTAAGTTCGGCTTTGGCCTGCTCCGGGCTTACTCCTTCCTTCAGCCGGGCAACTGCGCTAAAACCCAGAAAGCGCCGCTCATTAAAAAAAGATTTGTTCAGTCCATTGAGAATCTGGTCATGCATGGACATGGGTATCCACATGTCCGTTCCCCCAATCACAGACGTTCCTTGAAAACCTTTTGGCGCCACGCCAATAATGGTGAATCCCTGGCCGTTGAGCAATACGCTCTGGCCAACCACATTTGGATTGGACGCGAAAACGCGCTCCCAAAATCCATGATTGAGCACCACAACGGGCCCCGAGCCGAGCCCGGCGTCTTCTTCCGGACGGAAAGTGCGGCCCAGTTGCGCGTGAACTCCCAGCACATCAAAGTAATTTCCTGACGCAAGTTGGGCGAAATACTGGTTCGGCTGACCGTTCACGGTCATGCTGACCCGGGCAAAAAAGAACGCGAAGATCGTCATTCCATCGAATGACCGGGCACGCTGCTGAATGTCTTGCGCGTTGGGAAAACCAGTTGGAAAGAAATTATTCGTCAGACCAAAGAACCTGCGCTGATCGACGGTAAAAATCTCCACCAGCCGCGCAGGATCCTTCACCGGCAGCGGATGAAAGAACACCGCATTCACGACGGTAAAAATCGCCGTGTTCGCGCCAATGCCCAACGCCAGCGTAAGAACCGCGATCACGGCAAAAGCAGGCGACTTGCGCAAGCTGCGCAGCGCAAAACGGATGTCCTGGCCAATGTTGTTCATCGATTCTCCTGGGACTTACCCGAAATGTACAACTGATGATTTAAGAGACGCGCTCCGGAGCCCATGGTTAGCCGCCGGCAAGGATTCAGTTGTCGAAGAGCATTCCAGCGTTTAGGTCTCCGATCACTGGCCCTGATTGCGAGAGTTAATTCCGCCCTCACCACCTTCGCTCGTTTCTCCGTTTCTAGTCCGCGATCCCCGCGTTGAGATCTGCGGTAAAATTTCCCGGTTTTCTTTGCGGACTCTGCGTTCTTTGCGGTGCAATGGTTCCGAATCAGTGTCATCAGTTTGAATCAGTGGTAAGCCAATGGTCCGGAGTTCCATAATGGAACTACTTTGGTACTAACGTAACAGTCAACTTAGACCGTACCTCTTGCTCTGCGTAGATCAGCCCCCATAATGCAGCTGGCTGTGAAAAATTCCAGAATACAGCTAAAGGAAAGGCAAACTGCATGACCGCACTGACTCGAACCATAGCTGTTTTATTTGTTTCTCTGGCTGTCGCTGTGTCGACTTTCGGAGCAAACAACAGCATCACCGTGGCATTGACGCCAGATGGATTGTCGCCGGAGCAAAGAGTCCCGCTGCAGAACTATCTGAAACAATACTTGGGACGCGACGTGAAGCTAGTCACGCTCAATTCATATTCCACTACATTAGATAGCCTGTCCAGCGGATCTATTGATTTCGCATGTTTGGGAGCAGTCACGTATGTGCGTGGCCGGGCGCAGATGGGGCTCATCCCCCTGGTACAACGAAGCAGTGACTTGCAATTCCACTCGCTTATCATTGCAAACACCAGCAAATCGATCTACTCCCTCAACGACCTTAAAGGGAAGCAGTTTGCTTTTGGCGATATTAACTCAACCAGCGGGCACGTCATACCCTACCTTGAAATGAAGCGCTCGGGAATCAACCCAGGCACCGACTTTGAGGTCCGTTACAGCGGAGAGCACTCAGCAACGGTGAAGCTGGTGGAAATGGGAATCGTGGATGCAGGCGCAGTTGATGAAAGCGTCTTCAACGCCATGATCAAAGACGGCCGAGCAGACCGGGCTAGATTGCGCGTGATCTATACTTCCAAGCCGTTCGTGGACTACGTGTACGTCGCCCGCCGCGGCATGTCCGATAGCGAACGGGATAAATTTGCGGCAGCGTTGCTCGGACTGAAGGAAGGAAAGGACGACGAGGTGTTGAAGATCCTGCGGGCCAGCAAATTCGTTAAAGCCAATGACGGTGAATACGCTGGAGTTCGAGAGGCGGCGCAGGAACTGAAAATGTTCTGATAAAGCGGGTCGCCGCCAGTTATCGCTGGGCCAGCAACTCAGCAACCATTACTGCAGGGTTCTTGGAGCGGACATTGCGGAGGGTGCGCAGGAACCGCGCCTGATTAAATCCCGCCTGGAGAAATTCGCGAAGGAAGGCGCCCCCTTCCTTTGCACCTGCAATTCAGGCAAACCAGTTGCTTTCACTGGCGTGATCACCTTCAGGCGGCGGCCCGGTCAGAATCAGCTCGGCGACATACGCGCGCCCCTGGGGACGGAGCACACGCGCGAGCTCAGAGAAAATTTCCTTTCGTTTTGGATTCAGGTTGAAGATCCCATTCACCAGGGCCACATCAACGCTTTCATCTGGCAGGGCAAGATATTCAGCGTCGCCCTGCTGAAATTGGAGATGAGAAAAATTGACAACCTGGTTAGCAGCGCGCGCGCGAGCCAACATAGCTTCACTAAAGTCGATCCCGATAACCCGCCCGGTTGGTCCTACTCGCCGGGCCGCAATTATCGAGTCCAGGCCCGCGCCGCATCCGAGATCAAGAACAGTTGCGCCGACAGGCAAATCCGCAAATAAAGAGACATTTGATACGCCTGCAAACGCTTCCACGGAAGGCTGTGGCATCTCATCCAGCACTTCAGATGGATATTCCAGGTTCTCTGCCAATTGCCGGCCTATTGGAAATGGATGCTTCTGCTCCGGACGAGTAGCCGCCGCC
This sequence comes from Candidatus Angelobacter sp., assembly GCA_049802955.1. Lineage (GTDB taxonomy): Bacteria > Acidobacteriota > Terriglobia > Terriglobales > Acidobacteriaceae > Angelobacter. The sequence goes on along the minus strand of JBARNL010000519.1, from coordinate 2,114 downwards.
GAATAGGCGCCGTTGACTTTAGCTCGAAGGAGGTCCGCCTTTGCGAGTAATGGCTGAGAAGCGGTCATTGGTCCCTTTTTCTGCAATCCTTTTTGCGCAACAACTATAAAGGAATATTTGTCACGCAATGGAAAATACTATGGTTTGCAGCAGCTAGGGATCAACCTATTTCCACGGTTATTCTGAAAGCAAGAAAAGCTGTTCCAAAATGGAACAGAAAACTAAGGTAATCCTCGTAGATCAAAGATGGCACACCTGTTGGAAATTAAGAGGTTCTAACGTCTAGTTTCCTATTTTCGGAAATTTATTATTGTTTACTGCGCGCCATCAGACACACACACCTATACTTGCGCCTCTTATGAAAAAGGGCCAGATACTTAAGAACCATCCAATGGTGGTTGGGTTCATATCGCTATTCTTATTATTCCAGCCGGCCGTAGGCTCGGATAATACTCCGGTCAACGTAGGCATGGTTCCTGATGCCGGTGCAACACAGGTTTCCATAAAGGAAAAGGCGCCACTCAAGGCCTATTTAGAGCAAAAATTGGGACGGCCCGTAAACTTGATCATCCCAACAAATTACAACGCCACAGTTGAGGCCCTGGGCAACGGCTCACTCGATTTTGCTTATCTGGGCGGCCTCACCTACATCAAGGCGCATGCCCGGTACAGCGTAACACCGCTGGTACAACGCAGTAGCGATTTGCAGTTCCGCTCCTACTTTATTACGTCCTCGCATTCCAGTATCCATTCACTGGGCGACCTGCGAGGGAAGAATTTTGCTTTTGGCGACATCAATTCCACAAGCGGCCATCTGATGCCGTATCTGGAGATGCGTCAGGCAGGTATAGATCCTGATAGCGCCCTGAAATACCGCTACACCGGCAGTCATCCCGCCACGGCTAAGGCGGTGGAATCGGGCGCGGTTGACGCCGGCGCTCTGGATGAGTCCGTCTATAACTCAATGATAGCTGAAGGCAAGCTCGATCCAAACAAGGTGCGTGTCTTCTACATGTCAAAGCCTTTTGTGGATTACGTATGGGTGGCCCGCAAGGACATTGATCCGGCCACGCAGGAAAAGTTTGCTCAAGCTTTCACCGATCTTAAAGAGGGTCAAAATGAAGAGATCCTCAAGATTCTCCGCGGCAAGAATTTTGTTCGAGCCAGCAACGAGGAATATACGGTTTTGCGGCTGGTTGCCGAGGACCTGAAGATGTTTTAGGTTACAACCCATTTTTAGAAGGTAGCCTGGTTCCTCCATTACCCCCATGCTTGAAATACATGACCTCGTTGTTTGCCGTGATCGCAAAAGTACCCACGTACTGAATCAAATCTCACTGAGCGTCCGCCGAGGCGAAAAGATCGCCATCCTTGGGCCCAGCGGCGCGGGCAAGACAACGCTGTTTCGCACTATCAATGGATTTCTCCCCATTCTTTCGGGAAGCATTTCCGTGGATGGAGTTGAAGTGAGTGGTTTACGCGGCCGGCGGTTGCGGAAGTTGCGTTCCCAGATAGGCATGATTTCCCAGAGGCACGATTTGGTAGACAGGTTAGGCGTGCATCAGAACGTAATGGCAGGAGCGCTTGGACGCTGGACAACGTTTCATGCCCTAAGATTTCTGCTGCGGCCAAAGCCCGCCGAACTGGAAGAAGCCAAGCGGGCGCTCAGCCGAGTGGCCCTGGAACGCAAGCTGCGCTCGCGCACCTCTGAACTCTCTGGAGGTGAACACCAGCGGGTCGCCATTGCGCGGGCACTGGTGCAAAAGCCGCTGGTATTGCTGGCCGATGAACCGGTAGCCTCTCTCGATCCCATTTTGAGCGGGCAAATTCTTTCTCTTCTTTGCAGCCTCGCCAATGAGAACGGATTTACGTTGTTATGCTCTCTGCACCAGCCTGACTTAGCTTACGAATACTTTGATCGTGTTATCAGAATTGAAGCTGGCAAGGTTGCTTTGGACGAACAGTGCCAACCTGCAGCTGGCTCGGCAGTAGCAGTAGGGGCCTAAATGCCTGGACTGGAAAGTGTCTTCTCCCTGTTGCGACAGTTTTTTCCCCCTGATCTCACTATTTCCTATATCAGGGCTGAAATCGCTCCATTGTTTGAAACTTTGGAG
>JBARNL010000518.1:0-6588 GCA_049802955.1 Candidatus Angelobacter sp. | reverse complement strand
GTGGCACGGATTGTGGTGGGCGTCATATTTCTGTTTTTCGCGCAATACAAACTCATGGGGCATGACTTTGCCCACGGTGGTTATGCGAAATATGTCACGGGATTCGTCCAGGAAAGCGCCGTGCCTGCTTACAAGCCATTTTTGCGCTTGACGCTGAAGTATCCAACCGCGTCAGGCTATGCCGTCGGCCTGGCAGAGTTGCTGATTGGGCTTTCCATGGTTTTGGGCTTCTGGGTGCGACCCTTTGCTATTGTCGGGGCACTGTTCATGGCTAACCTGCTGCTTTCCACGTGGATGCTTCCGCAAGGCGTTCCGCTCTGGCGATACTTTGGCAATGAGTTGGACAATATAGGGTTCCTGCTGTTGTTTCTGATATTTTTTGCCCACAACGCGGGCCAGACTCTTGGGCTCGACAAAGGAAAATAGATCCGCAATTTGGTGCTTTCCTTTTACCGTGATTTTCACTGCCATTAAGGATTTAGGACCCATTTCGGCCCTGCTCAGGTGGGCGCTCGCTTCGTCGCAGCCAAAAAGGGCATTGAAAAGACATCGCCTTGCAGCAATGGTCCTATTATGGTTACCGAAAGGAGCTTGTCTTAACAAACACAAAAGTGCAGCATGGCAGTAGCGGGCCAGGTCGGCGGGAATCAGTGGGAGGAGCAACCTAATGCCGAAAAAGCCATTTGAGGGGCCTTTGCCGGCATCGGGCACGCCAGCCGGGCAGACTGCCGGGGACGCGCAGAAGTTTCTGGCGTCCATCGTAGAATATTCAGAAGACGCAATTGTTGGATGCACGCCCGATGGAATTATCGTGAGCTGGAACCGGGCAGCGCAAAAACTGTTTGGCTACAGCGCCGAAGAGGTTATCGGGCAGAACGTCGCCGCCTTGGCTATAGATGAAGCAATACCCGTGGTGAATGCTGTCCTTCAGCGCATGAAGCGCGGCGAACCCGTATTGCCCTTTGACGATACCGGCGTCACCAAAGACGGACGCCGCATTGCAGTCAACTGTTCTGCGTCACCAGTGAAAGATACGGACGGAACTCTGATGGGCGTTGCGGCGATCGTAAGAGACATTACGGAACGCAAGCGCGCCGATGAAGCCCGCGCGCTTGTGGCGGCGGTCGTGGAATTTTCTGAAGAAGGAATACTTGCGGTTTCTCTGGATAAAAGGGTTTTGAGCTGGAACCGTGGGGCTGAAGCCATTTACGGGTTTTCCGCGGAAGAGATTCTGGGGAAGCCTGTGTTCTCCACCATTATTCCGTCGGAACGGCAGGCAGAGTATGAGAAATTCTTCTCGCGCGTTTTGGCAGGAGAGACCCTGGTCCGATTTGAATCTGAGCGCCGGCGCGGAGATGGCCGCCGGGTTGATGTTTCGCTGACATATTGTCCAGTCAAGAACCAGCATGGAGAAGTCATCGCAGTTTCCGCTATTGTTCGCGATATCACCGAGGCCAAAGCAACTCGGCAGGCGCTGCATGAAGCCAATGAGAACTATCGCGCACTTATCAACAACATTCCAGATGTCATCTGGATGCTCGACAGCAACAACCAGGTGAGATTTCTAAGTCCGAATGCGGAGAAGCTCTTTGGGTATAGCCACGCGGAATGCTGCGCTCGCGGCTCCGCAATCCTGCTCGACTCCATTCATCCGGATGAAGATCCCGAAGTCAGAGGGCTGTTTCGTCTGCTATTTGAGCAAGGCGCACCATTCGACTCCGAATTCCGCATACGCCGCAAAGATGGCGAATGGAGATGGGTCCACAATCGGGCGATCCAGACATTTGAAAAAGACGGTTTGCGGTATGTGAGCGGGCTGATTACTGACATAACGCAGCGCAAAGCAGCCGAAGAATCGCTGCGCGAATCAGAACAACGCTATCGGCTTTTGTTTGAGCGCAATCTGGCAGGCGTCTTTCGTTGCTCATTGCAGGGAATTCTTCTGGAATACAACGACGCCGGGGCGAGAATCCTTGGCTACGACTCGGGCGCAGACCTCGTTGGTCGCCCCGCAACGGATGTTTTTTTTGACTCCGCTGACAAAGCTGCTTCAGACCAGAAGATGGTCGACCATGGAACAGCCTCTAACCAGGAAATCCTGATGCGCCGCAAGGACGGCAGACCAGTCTGGATCATGGCCAATACCACCATGGTGAGCGGCGCAGCCGGCCCGGAAATTGAAGGGACCTTTCTGGATATCACCTTGCTCAAGCAGGCGGAAGAGCAAATGCGGCTTGCGAAGGAAGCGGCGGAAGCTGCAAATCGGGCCAAGAGCGAGTTCCTGGCAAATATGAGCCATGAAATTCGTACGCCAATGAACGGCGTGATAGGAATGATCGACTTGGCCCTGAATACCGACCTAACAGACGAGCAACGCGACTACCTGGCAACGATAAAAAGTTCAGCCGGCGCCCTGCTTGAAATCATCAATGACATCCTGGATTTTTCAAAAATTGAAGCGCGCAAACTGGAACTGGAGCGCGTCCCGTTCAGCGTGAAAGACATAGTTCGCGCAACGGTCAAGGAGTTCTCCGTCCAGGCCAGGAACAAGCAGCTATCTCTGCAATGCGATTTTTCGGCGGACCTTCCGGATGTGGCAATCGGCGATCCCGGCCGCCTGAGGCAAATATTGATGAACCTTGTTGGCAATGCGCTGAAGTTCACAAATCAGGGAGAGATCATGGTGCGCGCCATACGGCTGCACGACGATACTGTGCAATTCAGCGTGAGCGATACGGGAATCGGAATCTCTGCGGACAAGCAAAAATCGATTTTTGAAGCCTTTGTCCAGGCGGACACTTCATCTACCCGCCATTACGGAGGCACGGGCCTAGGGTTGGCGATCGTCTCGCAATTGGTCGCGCTTATGGAAGGACGCATCTGGCTGGAAAGCAAGCCCGGCGAGGGCAGCACGTTTTATTTTACGGCCCGTTTCAGTCTGGCTACCGCAGCCCCAACCAGAGATGAGACACGCTCTCGCGAAGAGCGCACAACACCAGCCCCAACAGGGAAGCTACACATCCTGATTGCTGACGATAATCCGGTTAACTTGCGTTTGGCCCGGAGCCTGTTGGCCAAACAAGGCCACTCCGCGGTGGCTGTAGGCAGCGGACGTGAGGCCCTGGCGGCCCTGGAGCAACACAATTTTGACTTGGTCCTGATGGACGTGCAGATGCCCGATATGGACGGCTTCGAGGCGACCAAAGCCATACGCGCCCAGGAACGGATCTCCGGGAAACATCTGCCGATTATCGCCATGACTGCCCATGCCATGATTGGAGACCGCGAGCGCTGTCTGGCCGCGGGAATGGACTTCTATGTAACTAAGCCCGTGGACGCAGCAAAACTCTTCATTGCCATTGCAGATGCGCTTCCTGGAGATTCAGCTTCGAACCCTTCTCAGTCTGAAAGCACGCCTCTGCACGCGCAAGCGCCACAGATAATCGATTTGGATGGCTAACTTTCGCTTAAGTGCGGTGCGCTGCGAACCAGGCACCGAGCAGCGGGAAAAGGGCTGCGGCCTGTAAAATAGATTAAGCAATGGTGCAGTTCACTGAACAATATGATGTGGTAGTTGTAGGCGCGGGCCATGCCGGGTGCGAAGCTGCAATGGCGGCCGCACGCATGGGACTGAAGACCGCTCTTTTTACGCTCAACGTTGACCTGATCGCCCAGATGTCATGCAATCCCGCCGTGGGCGGAATCGCCAAAGGGCATCTGGTGCGCGAGGTGGATGCGTTGGGCGGAATTATGGGCGAAGTCACTGACGCGGTTGGAATCCAGTTCCGCCTGCTCAATACCTCCCGCGGTCCGGCTGTTTGGTCGCCGCGTGCTCAGTGTGACAAGCAGCAATATCGCCAGAAGATGCGCGAGGTGCTGGAGAGCCAGCCCAATCTTTTCATCAAGCAGGCTGAAGTTGCCGAACTGATCGTGGAAGAGGAAGATTCACCACGGAGACGCGGAGACGCGGAAGATCGGGTGATCGGGTCATCGGGTGATCGGGTGATCGGGAAGGACAAAGGACCTTCGGATGACCGGATGATCCAGTGCTCGGATGACCAGATTTCCTCCGTGTCTCCGTGCCTCCGTGGTAGGTTTTCTGTCGCAAAGGGCATCAAGCTTCGGGACGGAAGAACGGTAGGAGCGCAGGCTGTCATTGTCACCACAGGAACATTCCTCAACGGGCTGATCCATTGCGGCGAGCAAACTTATCCTGCCGGTCGCAGTGGTGAGCCGCCATCGCAGCTCCTGGGTGAATCGCTCAAGCTATTTGGCCTGCGTGGATGCAGGCTTAAGACTGGAACGCCGCCACGGCTGGATGGCCGCAGCATTGACTGGTCACGTTTTGAAGTGCAGCCGGGCGACGCAGACCCCACCCCCTTCAGCTTCCGCACAAAGAAGATCACGCAAAAGCAGGTGCCGTGCTATATCGCGTTCACCACGGCGGAGACGCACCGCATCATCGCGGAAAACGTTCATCGTTCGCCCATGTATTCCGGTCAAATCCAGAGCATTGGCCCACGGTATTGCCCCAGCATTGAAGATAAGATCGTCAAGTTCCCAGACAAGGCCACGCACCAGCTTTTTCTGGAACCCGAGGGACTGAACACGCATGAGATTTACGTCAACGGCATGAGCACGTCGCTGCCGATTGACGTGCAACTCGCGATTATCAAATCAATTCCTGGGCTTGAGAAGGCGGAGATGCTGCGGCCGGGATATGCGATTGAGTATGACTCTATCGATCCTACGGAGCTTGAGCGCACGCTGGAGACCAAAAAGATTGATCGGCTCTTTCTGGCCGGACAGATCAATGGGACGTCTGGATACGAAGAGGCCGCGTGCCAGGGTTTGATGGCCGGGATCAACGCGGCGTTGAAGATCAAGGGCGAACCTCCGCTGGTACTCGACCGCACTGAAGCCTATACGGCTATCCTGATTGACGACCTGATCAGCAAAGGGACGAACGAGCCTTACCGTATGTTCACGTCGCGTGCGGAGTTTCGCCTGCATTTGCGCATTGACAACGCCGACCGTCGGCTCACGCCACATGGCCGACGCATTGGGCTGATTAATGATCAGGCGTGGGCAGATTATCAGGCCAAAGAACAGCGCGCGCAGAAGCTCATGGTCTTGCTGGAAAAAACGCGCGTGAACGGCGCGATGTTGGAAAAAATCAGCAGAGCGCAGAAGGAACGGCTGGAGTCATTGAAGGCTTTGAAGGCAGTTGATTTAGACAACGAGAGCGAAGCTGCGGAAACAGTCTCAAGTAATTTGAATGGAGGCAATCTCTCCGGTGCGCTTGGATCGCCGCTGGCGCAACTGCTCAGGCGTCCGGAAATTGTGATTGAAGACCTGGCGGGCGTGGTGCGGGAGGATTATCCGGAATATTTCGTGGAGATCGAAGAGCTCTCCGGACCTCCGCAAGGGGATACAGCTGGGCACAATCACGCCTGTTCCTCCATACCGTCATCCCGAACTCCGTCAATGAGGACGCGCACTCTTCAGCGTCCGAATAGGAGTGAGGGACCTTTTGTTTTCGAGAACGAAGAATTGAAGGCTGGTCAACACAAGGTCCCTCCGGCCTACTCGCACGCTGATGAAAGCGCGTGCTCGCTTGACGGCCGTCGGGATGACGAGCCAAGTGCCAAAAAGCTCTCCTCGGCGGCGCGCAACGAAATGAAGACCGTCGAGACCGAGATCAAGTATGCGGGTTACCTTGATCAGCAGCGCAAATCCATTGAGCGCCTGAAAAAAGCTGAACAGCGCATGATCCCTGATTGGTTCGACTACGGTAAGGTCAGCGGCCTTTCGCGCGAGATGAATGAAAAACTACAGCGTGTTCGCCCACGCACGCTGGGCCACGCTTCGCGTATTCCGGGCGTTACGCCGGCAGCAGTTAGTTTGATTAACGTGTATATCGAGATTCAGGCAAAGCGCTTCGCCAGCGCGCAACCGACCGCAGGGTAAAGCATGGCGCAAGAGCAAGAATTATCCAAGCCGATAAATCCCGAGGTTCGCATTGGCCATGTGCACCTAAAAGTAGCGGACCTGGAGCGGGCCCTCAAGTTTTACCGGGACGTTCTTGGGTTTGAGCTCATGCAGCGCATGGGAGACCAGGCCGCATTTCTCTCCGCCGGCGGCTATCACCATCACATCGCTTTGAATACATGGGAAAGCCTGGACGGACCACCACCACCTTTCGGCACGACCGGCTTGTATCACCACGCCATTGTGTATCCCAGCCGAACAGCACTTGCGGACGCGCTGAAGCGCTTGATCGCAGCTGGCATCGGGCTTGAGGGCGCGGCTGATCACGGCGTGAGCCAGTCGCTTTACCTGCGCGATCCCGATGGCAACGGAGTGGAGCTGTACGTTGATCGCCCCAGGGAAGCGTGGCCGCACACGCCGGATGGCAAGCTGGCCATGTACACGCGGCATCTGGATCTCAGGGCACTGTTGGCGGAATTGCCGGAGGATAAGGCACATGACGTGCCGACCACTAGAGATCTCTAATTCTTCATGATTGCCTGAGTGATCTCGCGCGGCAATAGGGTTCCCTCGCTTCGCTCGGGACAAGAAAAAGTC
>JBARNL010000517.1:0-2158 GCA_049802955.1 Candidatus Angelobacter sp. | reverse complement strand
CTTATGGCGCAGGTACGCAGCGGCGTGGGCGAAATGCTGGGCGTGTTATTTGAGCGCTATCACGTGCCTTTATTCAATTTTTATCTGAAGCTGACCGGTGACCGCGCAACCAGTGAAGACCTGGTGCAGGAAGTCTTCTTCAGGATACTGAAGTACCGCCACAGCTACAGGCCGGAAACGGCATTCCGCGCATGGATGTACCAGATCGCCCGTAACGCGCGGGTCGATCTACTGAGAAAGCGGCGCCCAGAAACGAGTCTGGAACCTGAGATGTCCCCCTCAGTAGCTCCCGTGGATACGGCGCAGCAAAGCCAGGAAGCGCTGCTGCTGCACAGCGCGCTGATGCAGATATCGGAAGACAAGCGGGAAGTTCTGGTCCTGAGCCGCTTCCAGGACCTTAAGTATGAAGAGATTGCTCAGCTGCTGGGCTGCGAGGTGGCGACGGTGAAAACCAGGGTGCATCGCGCGCTGCAGAACCTGAGGCAAATATTCCAACAGCTTGAGAGCGGAAAAGCTTTACGCGGCAAGGGACGGCAGGGAACATTGCCTGCCCCCGGGAGTGTGCAATGAACTGCGAAGAAATTGGCGAACTTTTACCCGACTATCTACAGGGCAGACTTAGCGCTGATCAGTCGGCAACGGTGGAAAAGCATTTGGCGGAATGTGCCGCCTGTGGCGAAGAGGCTTCTTTGTGGAAAAATCTGGCGCTGCTGCCGGATGAGCAGCCCAGCCCGGCTTTGGAATCGCGCTTTAAAGCAATGCTTGAGAGTTATCAGGAAGGCCGCTGGGAGAAAAGCAGCCTGGCGGCGGAAAAGACCAAGGCCCCGATTCCGATGTTGTGGGGTCTGGGCAACTGGAGACAGTTGCCGGCAGCGGGGATCGTATGGGCTTGCCTGTTCCTGGCCTGCGGATATTTCATCGGCAAACATGCGGATCACGGGACCGATTCGGCGGCGCAGGCACAGCTCAATGAAATGCGGCAGGAGCTTGGCGCTACGCGGCAGATGGTTGCGCTTTCCATGTTGCAGCAACAGTCCGCCAGCCAGCGCTTGGAAGGTGTGAGTTGGACCACCCGGCTGCCTGAGCCAGACCCAAAAGTGATTGGCGCATTAATGCACACCGTACGCTTTGACAGCAACGTGGACGTGCGCCTGGCCGCCTTGGACGCGTTGAGCCGCTACGCAGACCGGCCTGAAGTGCGCCGCGAGTTGGTCGATGTGTTAAAGACCACGCAATCGCCCATGGTGCAGATGGCATTGATCGATCTGCTGGTGGACCTGCATGACAAGAGCGCAGTGCCACAATTCAGAAGGTTCCAGCAGGACCCAAACGTCAATCCCACGGTAAAGAAACGCGTGGATTGGGGAATCCAGCAGTTGAACTAATGTTTTTATCCCGAGCATAGCGAGGGATCGCTTTGACTAAAAACGAATCGGAGGGAGCCGTGATCAAGCAAAAGTTTCTTGCATTCATTCTGATGTATTCCGTTGGTTTGTTGTTCTTGCCCATATTCGCTAACCCGCTTCATGCAGCCGGCGACGACGATGATTCGGATTCAAGCATGCAGTTACAAGAAAAGGAAACCATCCGCAAGACTTTTAATCTCACCGCAGCCCACAAAATCCTGGAGGTCGATAACATTTTTGGCTCCATTGAGGTGACAGGCGGCCCGAGCGATCAGGTTCAGCTGGTGGTGAATAAGACGATCTCCGCTGAAACCAAAGATCGGATGGATGCCGCCAAAAAAGAGGTCACACTCGATATCACCGACCAGCCTGATTTCTTAAAGCTTTACGTGAATGGCCCTTTCCGCTGTAAATGTGAGAACGGCAACGACGGATGCCCCAATTGGCACGGTGATAGCGGCTACCGAGTGAAGATGGATTTCCAGCTTCAGGTGCCGAGAAACATTGAAGTCAAGCTCAGCACCGTCAATTCCGGCCACATCATTCTGCAGGATGTGACTGGCGACTTTTCCGTTCACAACGTGAATGGTGGCATTGATATGAAAAACATTGCCGGATCGGGAGTGGCCAAAACCGTCAATGGTCCGGTGAAAGTTTCATTTCGAGAAAACCCGCGCGAAAAATCTGACTTCGCCACCATCAATGGCAATGTGGAACTCTATTTTGTGCGTGGATTATCCGGTGACTTCCGC
>JBARNL010000516.1:0-10010 GCA_049802955.1 Candidatus Angelobacter sp. | reverse complement strand
TCGACTCGATAGCGTTGCGGCCAACGTTCTTGACCGCCGCCAGTCCAAAGCGGATGGCGTTATCGTGCGGCGTGAAATAAGCATCGCTCACGTTGATGTTTGGCGGCTCAACCGGGATTTCCATCTCGCGGCATTCGTTGATGTACTTGACCACATTATCCGTGTTGCCCATCTGCGATGTCAGCAAGGCCGCCATAAACTCAACGGGATAATGCGTCTTGAGATAAGCCGTTTGATAAGCCAGCAGCGCGTAGGCGGCGGAATGTGATTTGTTGAATCCGTATCCGGCAAACTGCTCCATGAGGTCAAAGATTTTGACGATCTTCTTCTCCGGGAAGCCACGCTCCACCGCGCCTTTCACAAAGCGTTCGCGCTGCGCTGCCATCTCTTCCGGATTCTTCTTGCCCATTGCTCGACGCAGCAGGTCCGCTTCGCCCAGCGAATAGCCCGCCAGCACATTGGCAATCTGCATGACCTGTTCTTGATAGACAATGACGCCGAGCGTCTCTTTCAGCAGTTGCTCCAATTGCGGCAGTTCGTACTCAACTTTTTTGCGTCCCCACTTGCGATCAATAAAATCGTCGATCATGCCGCCCTGAATCGGGCCGGGGCGGTATAAAGCATTGAGTGCCGTAAGATCGTCAATTGAGCTTGGCTTGTAACGGCGCAGCACGTCGGTCATGCCGCCGGATTCAAACTGAAAGATGCCGGAGGTCAGCCCGGTGTGAAAGACGCTTTCGTAGGTCTTGGGGTCGTCGAGAGGAATCTTTTCCAGATCAATCGCCGTGCCCCGCTGCGCAATCAGCTTCAGCGCGTCGTCAACGATGGTGAGCGTGGTGAGCCCCAGAAAATCCATCTTGAGCAGGCCCATCTTCTCAATTGCCTTCATGTCGTAGGCGGTTACGATTTCGTCGTTCTTGGTCTTGTGCAGCGGGACAAGTTCGGTGAGCGGCTTGGGAGAAATCACCACGCCGGCGGCATGCACGCCGGAGTTGCGCACCAAACCTTCCAGCTTCAGCGCGGTATCAAGCAGCTCACGCACCTGGATTTCTTTTTCGTAAGCTTCCTGCAGCGGGCCGGGGTCTTCAAGGATCTCCGGCAGCGTTATCCCGATGGTGTTGGGCACCATCTTGGCAATTCGGTCCACGTCGGCGTAAGGAATATCCATGGCGCGGCCCACATCTTTAATCGCCGCTTTGGCCGCCATGGTGCCAAACGTGATGATCTGCGCCACGTTTTCACGCCCGTATTTCTGCGTAACGTAGTTGATGACCTCTCCGCGACGGTTCATGCAGAAGTCGATATCGATATCAGGCAGCGAAACGCGCTCAGGATTCAGGAAGCGCTCAAACAGCAGCTCATGTTGCAACGGATCGATGTCCGTGATGCCCATCGCGTAAGCGACGAGCGCTCCTGCAGCCGAACCGCGGCCTGGACCAACAGGAATCGAGTTCTCACGCGCGTAGCGGATGAAGTCCCACACAATCAGGAAGTACCCGGAAAACTTCATCTGCTGGATGATGGCTATTTCACGAGCCAGCCGCTGGTCATAGTCTGTCCGCGATTTCTTCAGCCGCCCTTCCGCTTCAGTTACTCCAAGCCTTTCCCATCGCCGCGCAAAACCTTCACGCGCTACGTGCTCAAAATAACTGTCCAGCGTATAGCCGTCGGGCACCACGAATTCAGGAAAAGGATTCTTGACCTTGTTCAGCTTGAAATTGCAGCGTTCGGCAATGGCCAGTGATTGCTTCAGCACATCCTCACGGCCATTGAAGAGCTGCTTCATTTCGTCCGCGGTCTTCACAAAAAACTGGTTGCCGTGGAACTTCAGCCGGTTCGTATCGTTAACGGACTTGCCTGTCTGCACGCAGACCAGCACGTCCTGCGCGTGCGCGTCGTCCTCACAAAGATAGTGGCTGTCATTGGTGGCCACCATGGGGATGCCCAAATCTTTTTCCAGGCGCATCAGATCGGCATGTATACGATGCTCTTCCGGCAGGCCCTGGTCCTGGATTTCCATGAAGAAATTGTCTTTGCCAAAAATCTCACGGTAGAAGCTGGCCGCACCACGCGCCGCATCGTACTTGCCTTCCAGCAGGTTTTCACAGACTTCGCCGGCCAGGCAGCCGCTCAGTCCAATGAGGCCTTTGGAATGGTCCGCCAGAAACTTTTTGCTGATACGCGGCTTGTAATAGAAACCATGCATGCTGGCTTCAGAGGTAATCTTCATCAGGTTGCGATAACCCTCTTCATTCTCAGCCAGTACCAGCAAATGGTTATAGGTATCGCCTTCCGGCGGCGCTCGATGGTCGTCTTTCTTGCAGACATAAAGCTCGCACCCGACAATCGGCTTGATGCCTTTCTTCAGCGCCTCATCCACGAACTCCACTGTGCCGTAAATATTTCCGTGGTCAGTCATGGCCACGGCTTTCTGGCCGATATCGGCTACCCGCTTGATCAGGCCCGGGACGCCGCAGGCGCCATCCAGCAGAGAGTAATCGGTATGTAAGTGGAGATGGACGAATTCAGACATGGGGAGTTCGTGAGCTTGTCTTCTAATTATAGCGATTTGAGCGGCTCATCGGTCCTGTGTAAGTGTGTGGAAAACAAGGCTGAATTCGCAGCGGAGAGTAATTGGGGAGTGATCCAGACGACAAATGTGACTGGAATCGACGCTGCAAGAACGATCCAGAATTTCCGCTAATCAACCATACGCGAGACGCTGGGATCGATGGTTAAGAGCTAAAAGCTAACGGCTAATGGCTAAAAACTAATGGCTGCTTTTCTCCGCCATCACAATATCGTGCTTGGCCTGGCACTCCGTGGCGGGATCCATGGTAGCAAGTCCTACCAGATCATCTTTCTTGGCGTTGAACTCTATTGGTGGCTTCTTTACCTTGGCTGGGATTCCGGTAAATTTCGCTTTGCCCTGCGTGTTCGTGTAAACGCCCATATCGAGCTTGTGCGCGCCAAACGCTCCATAAGCCAGATGGACATCAATCCGGGCCGCGTAGATCGGCTTGCCGTCAGAATCCGTGACGGAGAATTCTATGGAGCATGGGCCGGAAGTTCCGTCGGTTACCGGGATATCGTCGGGCTTAGGTGATGGTGCGGGTTGCTGTGATTGCGCGGCAAGGGCAAGAGTCGTACTTCCCATCAAAAGAACACAGGCCACAATGGCGTAAAAAACTCTTCTCATAATTTGTTCTGATTATAAGGGCATCATAGACAACTGCCCGCCAGTGCGCCAGCGGCAATTTCAGAGACATCCATGAATCAGTTGGCTATAGCTTTTTTGGCGCTCTGTAGCAACTCCTGTATGGCCGCAGTCACAGCGTCCGGGGTTTCCAGTGAGCTGCTGTGGCCCGCGCCCGGAATATTCACATGGCGTGCTCCGCGGATACCCGCGATCAAGGTTGCTGAGTTGCGTGGCGGCTGGGCCGTATCGTCTTCGCCGGTAATGACAAGCGTGGGGCAGCGAATCGCCGCCAGTTCGTCGGCGCGGAACTCTCGCCGGTTCATTACCGCCGATAATGATCGAGCGATGTTGCGCGGACGCGCCCGCAGCTTCCCTGTCCATTGTTCCAGCATCGGTCGACGTTCCGCGCTCCTGCGCGTGGTTTGGCCAAAAAGCTCTTTGACCGCAATAGGCGTAAACGGCGCTGGGCTGAATATCTTTACCATCTGGGCCAGGAAAGCGTACTTGATGCGGTTCGCAGCATTTTCTTTTGTCGCGGTGGTATTCATCAGCGTGAGCGTTGTGATCAGCTCAGGATGGTGCGCGGCCAGGCGCATGCCGGCAAAGCCTCCCATGGAGACGCCGGCAAAGTGGCAGGGCGCGGCCTTGAGCGCGCGAATTAGCAGGGCTGCGTCATCGGCTATGGTGGACATGTCGTATCCACGGCCTATGTCTTCGGATTGGCCCTGGGCGCGATGATCGTACGCGATTACGCGATATTGTTTCTCAAACACGGCCCGTTGCGGCTCAAACATGGAGTGGTCCATCAGCAGACCGTGGGAGAAGACGATGATCTCCGGGCCGCTGCCGGACTCTTTGTAAAAGAGATTGACGCCGTTGACTTGGATTGTAGGCATTTGTTCTGTAATCCCGAATCCCGCAAAGCGGGTGAGGGAACCCTATTGTAACGATTCTCTGTAATCCCGAAGCGTAGCGAGGGAATCTTACTCTCTTCGGAACTTTCCACTCCACAATAACTTCGTTTAAAGTTGACCCTCAATATAATTGTAGTGAAAGGGATCTCTCGCTCCGGTCGAGATCGGGGGAAAATAATCGTTACAATAGGGTTCTCTCGCTACGCTCGAGATGTTACTTCATGGACAACAAAGCCATTGCCAACATTTTCTACGAAACCGCCGACCTGATGAAGGTCGCTTCGGCGGACCCGTTTCGCATACGGTCGTATGAGCGCGCGGCGGAAGCGCTGGAGGGCTGGCCGCAGCAGGTATCGGAACTTTATCAGGACGAAAAATCGCTGCTGGCAATTCCCGGCATTGGCAAAGGCATGTCGGCGAATATCCGGGAGCTGATGCAAACCGGCAAGCTGGGCATGCATGAAGAGATGCTGCAGAAGTTCCGTCCGTCGATGCTGGAGCTGCTCAAGATTTCCGGACTGGGGCCAAAGACCATCGCGCTGATCTGGGACGCTTTTCAAATTTGCGATGTTGAAGGCGTGGCCAAGCTGGCCAGTGAGGGCAAGTTGCGCACACTGCCGCGGCTAAGTGAAAAGTCAGAACAGAAGATCCTGAAATCCATTGAGAATTATCGGCAGCTGACCGGGCGCTTTCTGCTGAATACCGCAGATGAAATTGCCACCAAGATGGCAGGTTATCTGGCTGAGCTGCCGGGCGTGGAGAAAGTCACACCGGCGGGATCGTTGCGTCGGGGCCGAGAAACTGTGGGCGATCTTGATCTGCTGGTAACAGGCAAGTGCTGCGAGACCGATTCGCAGCGAAATGCCGTCATTGAGCGCATCGTAAACTTTCCCGGAATTCTTGAGGTGCTGGCCAAGGGTGAGAATAAGGTCAGTATCAAACTGCGCAGCGGCATGCAGGTGGATGTGCGCCTGCTTCCGCCGGATTCTTTTGGCGCGGCGATGCAATACTTTACCGGCTCCAAGAACCATAACGTGCAACTGCGCCAGCGCGCCATCAAGCAGGGCTACACGCTCAATGAGTACGGCCTGGTGCGCGTAGACGACAACAAGCGCGTGGCGGGAAAGACTGAAGAAGAAATTTACCAGACGCTGGGCCTGAAATTTATTCCGCCGGAGCTGCGCGAAGATTGCGGCGAAATTCAGGCCGCGGCGGAAGACAAGCTGCCGGACTTGATCACACAAGCTGATATCCAGGGCGACGTGCACATGCATACCGTTGAGACCGACGGCAAATGCACCATTGAAGAGATGGCGCTGGCAGCGCGCGAGCGCGGCTATAAATACATGGCCATTACCGACCACTCAAAGAACCTGGCGTTCGCCAATGGATTGGACGACAAGCGCGCCGAAGAGCACATCAAGAAAATCCGCGCGGCATCCAAGCAGATCGGGGGCATCACGATCTTTGCCGGTATTGAAGTGGACATACTGGCCGATGGCGAACTTGATCTTTCCGACTCCGTACTGGAGCAGATGGATATTGTGATTGCCAGCGTGCATTCACATTTCAACCAGGAACCGGCGCAGATGACCGACCGCCTGCTTCGCGTGATTGAAAATCCGAACACGTCATTGATGGGACATCCCACGGGCCGAATGCTGCTGCGGCGCGACGGCTTTACCTATGACTATGACAAAGTTTTTTCGACGGCTGCCAAAGCTGGCGTGGCGATGGAGCAAAACGCATATCCTGACCGGCTCGATTTGCGCGACCAGCACCTGCGTATGGCCAAAGCCAAGGGCGTGAAATTCATCATTAATACTGATGCGCACCATACGTCGCACATGGAAAAGATCCGCTATGGCGTTTTGCAGCTTCGCCGCGCGTGGCTGACCAAGCAGGATGTGCTGAATACGCTCCCGGTAGCAGAGTTCGCGAAAATCGTGCGCAGGGGCAGGCCGGTGCTGGCTGAAATCGCTTAGCCTGCGCCCATTTTTCGTTGGCCGTGATTTCAGCATCTCACAAGAGTATGCTGTTTCCGGAGCAACTCTATGCCTGACGAAATCAAGCCCACACCACCGCCGCCGCCGCCCAGCAATCCGCCAAATGCCAAGGCGCCAGTCAAAGCAAAACCAGCCGAAGCGCCAGACCGCGGGCACATTCCAATGACGGAAGAAATGGACAGCGCCAAGTGGACGCTGCCGCCCATCGTGCCGCTGGTAATTGCCGCAGTCGTGGTAGGGATTCTGGTGGCGGTGGTGGCGCTCTCGAATCGAACCAAGCCGAGTGCTGCGCTGGCCATCACTAAAGTAGTTTCAGCCGCGCAGGAAGGCAATACCATGGTCGCTATCCAGATCAAGCTGGATAACCAGGTTGAAGGCCCGCTGTGGATCAAGCAGATCCAGGCGGAGATGGAAGCGCCGGACGGCAAGAAATATAGTGACAGCGCAGCTCCGGCCGTGGATGCACCGCGTTACGTTGAGGCATTCCCCGCTCTGAGTGAGGCCAAAGCTGACTGGCTTAAAGAAGACCTGAAGATTCCCACCAAAACGTCTTTTAATGGCGTGGCGATTTTTTCTTTTCCCGTAGACAAAGCAGCGTTCGACAAGCGCAAACAGGTGACAATGCTGATTCAGCTTTACGACCGGCCAACCCTGGTGGCGACGAATACGCCCGCCCCGGCTCCCTGAGGTCTCACTAAACCTTCGAGTTTGCGGCTTGTGTTGTCTTTTGGCCACAGTTTCCTGCTCCTGGGCTGTTAATAATACTTCTGGCCTGTTGGCCATGCGCCCATGTTCAATTTGGAACTAAGTAGAAGGTTAGAGTGAAAAAGAGCCGCCGCCTTTATCTACGGCTGCTCTGTTCGGACTAGACTTAGTCAAAGGCTCAAACTTTCCTCCCAGGAGAAATCTAGAATGCAAGTTACTCTCCCCGCCCACCTTCCAGCCCAATTGAAAAATGTATTTCTCACAACCAGTGCGGCACTGCTATTTTTCGTGGCCAGCAGCAGCGCGCAGGTAGTGCGCCAAATCAACAGTTCAGGCACCACGCAGCCCGCGCCCACGCAGGTGGGAGCACCCGGAGCACAAGACCCAGGAATACAAACCCAGGAAATCGACACCGCACTGGACGGCAATGACAGTGATGACGATTTGGGTGTGGATGTTCAGGGCAATGTCTCCGGCAAGACCGCTCTCAATCGATCGATAGCTCCCGGCCCAGGACAGGGACCGCAGGTGCCGGGAAAAGCAAAAGCCAAGTCAAACCCTGAGATCGTTACCAGCTTTGATGGCCTCAACTTTTTCAACCAGCGCTTTGCCAACAATGGCAACCAGTTTTCGGTTGAGCCTCCTGACCAGGCGCTCTGCGCCGGCAACGGCTTTGTGCTGGAATCGGTGAATGACGTTCTCAACGTCTATGGCCCGGATGGCAGCACACTGCTGGGCGTTACCGATCTGAACACATTCTATGGTTATCCGGCGGCGATTGATCGGACAAAAAACCCGCTGCAGTTTGGGCCGTCCCTCACCGATCCCACTTGCCATTTCGATCCCGCATCGCAACGCTGGTTTCATGTGGTGCTTACACTCGACCGCGCGGTTGTAACGTCGCAAAACCTGAATGGCACGAACCATCTGGATATTGCGGTAAGCAATACTGCCAACCCGCTTGGTAGCTGGACCGTCTTCCATCTGCCGGTGCAGGATGACGGCACGGACGGCACCCCGGACCATAACTGCCACGCCCGCGTGAGCGGCGTGCTGGTTCATGCGCAATGCCTGGGTGATTATCCCCACATCGGCATGGACGCGAATGGGCTGTATATCACCACCAATGAATTTGATCTGTTTACGCCGGGAAGGTTCCACGGCGCGCAAATTTACGCCATTTCCAAACAAGGTTTAATTTCCGGTGGTCCCGCCAACGTAGTGCAATTTGATACCACCGCGCTGGCGCCCACGTTGCCATTTGGAATTCAGGGCTTTACGGTCTTTCCGGCACTCTCTCCGGGGACAGACTTCCGTACCGATAATGGCGGAACAGAATTCCTGCTGAGTTCGTTGGCCGTTTTCTCAAACACCGGAGCATTCAATCAACTGGTGACCTGGCAATTGACGAATACGCAATCGCTCAACGGCGCAAGCCCTGCCGTTAACCTGACTACCGGAACCGTCAGCACCCAAACTTATGCTGTTCCTTCAAGTTCAGCCCAGAAGGCCGGTCCGTTCCCGCTGGGGCAGTGCCTTGCCGACAACACTCTCTCAACTCCATTTGGTACTGGCTGCTGGCGCTTCTTCTTTACTGCCGGCGGGCCGTTCTCCAACCCGGACACCAGACCGCCCAGCAACGATTCACGCATGCAGCAGGTTTCATACGCCAACGGCAAACTCTGGGCCGCGCTTGATACCGCTGCTACCGTGAACGGAAACAATCAGGCCGGCATAGCGTTCTTTGTTCTGAATCCGAGCGGACCTTCGGCCAATGTAATTACCCAGGGCATCATTGCTCTGCCCAACAATAATGTCACGTATCCCGCTGTGGGCGTGAATTCCAGCGGACGTGGCGTAATCGCGTTCACGGTTCTTGGCGCGGACCATTTTCCCAGTGCCGGTTATACCGCGCTTGACGCGAAAGTTGGAGCCGGTGACGTTCATATTGCCGCTGAAGGAGCAGCCCGCCAGGATGGATTCAGTGGCTATTTCCCTGAGGTAAATCCGATACGTCCGCGGTGGGGCGACTATGGAGCTGCCGCCGTGGATGGAGACAATACGATCTGGTTTGCCAGCGAATACATCTCGCATTCCTGCGATCTGGCTACTTACGTGGCTACTAACTTCACGTGTGGAAATACGCGCGGCTCATTGGGCAATTGGGCCACGCGCATTACTCATGTCAACGTCCAATAACTTTGGAACTGCAACACGAGGAGGGCCGGAGCAATCCGGCCCTTTTTTGCGATCTCAATTATGCTTTTGACCGGAAAAATACAGGTCAACAAATGCGCGGCTTTCGGTTATTGCCGTGTCTCTAACTTTGGTAACTTTTCTGTGCAGCGCGTCTGGGACAGAATAAGGCCAATATGTCCTCGGCCCCGGCCCAAGATCACGCGGAACAACTCCAAACCAGTGTGTCTGCACCCGCTGCCGCGCCTTTGCGCTGGCAAGCGCTGCGACTCCGCTTCGGCAAGATGCCGCTTTGGACACGCTACGGCCTCATTACCATTCTGTTGATTGCAACAATTTTCGCTGTCTATGCCGCCGTTCCTGCCGAACAAGCGCATTTGCAGCTTATCTGCCGGCACAGTTTTCGCTCCGCGCAGCTCTCAGTCCTCGTCGATGGTTCCATTGTTTACAGCAGCAACATAAATGTGGCTGCAAGAAGGCGGCTGGGCATCTTGCCCAAAGGCCAGTCTGGACCGGAGATTTTCTCCAAACTGATTGACGTTCCTACCGGCAAGCACGTAGTGCAGGTCCGCATCAGCGCCCCGGCTGAAGGCTTTGACCAGGCCCGCAGCGCCGCTGCCGATTTTACTTCTGATCATGAGACCATCTTGCAGATCAATGCCACGCACCGCAATACGCTGGCGCTAAATTTTGCAGGAGCTTCTTCTTCTACTATGTCGCCGGCGACCGCTTCGTCCGCACCGGAATCGCATCCGCTACCCAAAAGCGGGATCACCATCGTCTTTAGCATTCTGGGGACAATGCTTTCTGCCAGCGTCAGCTTTCTGGTGCAGGAATTCTGGCGGTCGCATAAGAACCGGATCGCACCTTCTTAGTCTTTTACATTTCCGCTAAGCGATTCCTTGCCCGATCTCCCTTTGTGCTCCTTCGCGCCCTTTGCGGTTAATCTGGCTTTTTCTCGCCCGGCAATTCCGGCGGCGGATAATAAAC
>JBARNL010000515.1:0-2604 GCA_049802955.1 Candidatus Angelobacter sp. | reverse complement strand
CCACGATGCTGATGTGCGCAACTCCGGGTTTGAAGAAACCAGCGGGCAAAATTGGTCCGGCAGCAGCGCGGAAGCAGCCGAAGCAGCTAACGAGCGGCGAATCCAGCTTCGGGGCGAAATGCTGCGCGCGGTAAAACAGAGAGTAGAAAAAGGAGAGATTCGCCTCCGTAAAGACATTGTCAGCGAAAACCAGACGATCTCTGTTCCTGTCACGCGAGAAGAAGTTGTCGTAGAGCAGGTTGCGGCAGGCGAGGCGAGACCCCTCTCAGGAACCATTGGCGATGAAGGCGAGATTCGCATCCCTGTCTCGGAAGACAGGGTCAGCGTTGTCAAGGAGCCGGTTGTCACTGGAGAAGTAAGAGTGCAGAAGCGCGCTGTTCAGGATAATCAGCAGGTAAGCGACACGGTGAGACATGAAGAAGTTCGCGTGGAAAAACAGGGCGCGGTAGATGTAAATGACAAAATGACCGACAAAACAAAAACTGGACGCAAAAAGCCCGCAGCCTAATCTGCCTTTGGAAATTCTGCAAAGAGAATGCCTGCCAGAGCGGCGGGCATTTTCTGTTGATAGCTTAAGCTTTACACGCTGGCCGCGCCCGTGGATCCCAGCGGCAGGAAATATTGCGTCCCGCGGATGGGTTCGCTCACGCGACGGAGCAACTCTTGCAGGTCAGTATGGCGCTCCACAAAATCGATATCGTTGGTATTCACCACCAGCAGGTCTGACGACGTGTAATGAAAAAAGAAGTGCTCATACGCCTTCACCACTTCTTCAATGTAGTCGTCGCTCACGGCAGTTTCGCCGGCAACGTTTTTCTTGCGCAGGCGTTTCTTCAGCACGTCCGGCGAGGCCTGAAGATAAATCACCAGGTCTGGCGCGGGCAGCTGCTCGCGAAAGAGCTGGTAATAGCGGTTGTAAACTTCCAACTCGGGATCGCTCAGGTTGATGTAAGCGAAAATCTTGTCTTTTTCAAAGATGTAATCCGCGACAATGGTCTTGCGCGACTTGGGGCCAACTTCCAGCGCGCGCAACTGCTCAAAGCGCCGGACAAGAAAAGCAAACTGGGCCTGGAAACCGGCGCCGCGCTCGCCTTCATAAAACGCGCGGAGAAAGGGATTGTCTTCCGGCTCAATCACGCGCTGGGCGTTGAGGCGGTCCGCAATGATATTGGCCAGCGTGCTCTTGCCCACGCGGATGGGCCCTTCCACTGCTATATATTGAGGTGGTTCAAAAAGCTTGGCCATGTTTCTCTGATAAATGGGTTACAAGTCGGCTGACTTCAACGCAGCATATATGGCAAACCGTCCGCTGGCAATGTGCAATCAGTTAACAGGCTGTGGAAACCCGGAGCGCCGGACGATGAAGTGATTGATAGTGAAAGCGTTTCAGCACAAGGTTGCCGCGTGAAAGGAACAGATAAAATTTTGTGATTGTGTAAATTGGTAAATGTCGGGGCTGCGGATCGGCTTGCCTTGTTTGGGATTGTCGCGTCATTGGGATTGTCGCGTCATTGGGATTGTCGCTCATTGGATTGTCGCGCCTTGTCTGCGATCCATGGCCTCTCCCTGTAGGATTTATGTGTTGATCGTTCAGTTGGCTCGATTCGCTTTTCAAATTACCCATTTACCAAATTACTCAATTACCAATTTTCTACCCATGCTCTGGCCTTACATCACGCTCGCTTCCGCCACCGCAGCCGGCATCAGTTATGCCGGATACGCCACCATGGCCCCGGCATCGCAGCTCTATGGGCGCACGCTGACGCATGGCAGCGATCCCAGCGAGATGGCGCTCACCTTCGACGATGGCCCGAACGATCCGCACACCATGCGCTTACTGGACGTGTTGGCAAAGCACAACGCCCGTGCCACGTTTTTCCTGATTGGCCGATATGTGCGGCAGCGGCCGGATATTGCGCGCGCCATACTGGCCGCAGGGCATGAAATCGGCAACCATACAGATAGCCATCCCAACCTGGTGCTGGTTTCTGCGGGGCGGCTGCGCCAGGAGCTCAGCGACTGTGGTAAGGCCCTGGAAGACGCGCTGGGGGAAAAGATCGCGCTTTTTCGACCGCCTTTTGGCGGCCGCCGGCCCAATGTGTTGCGGACGGCACGCGGCATGGGGCTTCGTCCTGTCATGTGGTCAGTGAGCGGCCATGACTGGAGCGCAAAATCGGCGGCAGCCATTGCCGAAAAAGTAACCCGACAGGTTGATGCATGCAAAAAGCCGCAAGGAGAAATCGTTTTGCTGCACGATGGCGGACACCTGGCCTTTGGCATTGATCGCGGATTCACGGTCGAAGCCGTTCGTAAACTGCTGGAACACTACGCCGACAAGCGCTTTGTCACGGTTTCCGCCCTTAGTGCAGGCAACCAAACTCCGGCATAGCACCAAAGGACTAGGGTAATTTTCTAATGTCTGCCTACTTCTGCCATACCCTCGGCTCTCGTATAATATTTCTGTGCGCCGCTTACTCTGCTCTCTTATTTTCGCAGGTCTTGCCCTTAGTCTGCATGCTTCTGTTCCATCAGTGAAAAGCCCTGCCAGACTGGACCGCAGCGCCAACCCGCAATTTGAGAGTCCATACCAAAGCCGTCCTGCCC
>JBARNL010000514.1:0-2418 GCA_049802955.1 Candidatus Angelobacter sp. | reverse complement strand
GAGGAATAATGTCTCCAGGCTCTGTCGTAAGCCTCAGAAAAAGGTTGCTGGATCTTCTTGTCCTGATGATACTTGCGGCTGGTAACTATAAAAACGGGAAGCCCAGGCGCATGTTTTTGGACTAACTGCAGAACTTCGATCACCTCATCAGGGCCCAAGAAAGGGTCGCACATTTTGATATACCCGGAGCCCATTTTTTCAATCCATAGCCCTATGTAGTTGAGAGCTGCCTCTCGCTGTCCCGGTTTTACTAGCAGGCTGCCGGAGCCCGCGGCGGATGCCTTCCCAGCGTTCTCTGCTTCTCTGAATCGAGCAGAAACTTGTGCGGATAACCGTTCACTGAGATCACACCCCAGCAAGGTAGCACCGAAAATCCCCCGAAGTGTTTTTTCAGCATGGCTTCTTGCGCCCGTGATCCTTCTACGGTTAGCGTTTTCGATGCACCACGAAATGATTGGGTACGCAGTTCGCAGAGGTAAATGCGACGCGAACTCCAGATATGCGCGGAGATTGCTGAGCGGTACGGGGTTGGCTTTACCGGCATTTACTGCTCCGAGAGACATCCAAGCAGCTTCTGGAATGTTTTCCTCCGCTCCAACCGAAGCGCAGACTGCTTCGGAGGAGCCGTCCAAAAGTTGCTTTTGCAACTCACGTAGCTCGATTTGACGTGAAAGACTTCGTTTTTTCTTTCTAACGGGATCAGCATCCAATGTTGAGATTAGAGTGGATGCCAACTCAGGACTGAGGTCATATGCAAGATCAATGAGTGCACGGCGTTTCGGTTCAAACTCGTCCTCGTTTTGTTTTTTTGAAATGTCCAAGGCTTCCCGGATGCACGCTCGGGCTAAGCCAATATCAATCTCGGTGCCACAGTCGGCGATCGTGCTCAGCCTGTCCACTCTGTCAATCGGAGAGGAGATTTGGTCCGCTTCCATTTTTGCTTCGTTAATCAATCCTGTACTCAGAATCGGCTCTGCAGAGCGGCAACAGGATGCGAGCACGCTTAAGACAAAACAGCGGTCGGCCCGGTTCGGAATAGCCCTGCCCTCTGACGCAAACTGTTGCCACTGCGCGACACTGGTTTTATTCAATGTTGCTAATTGTGCTCTGCAGAGTATCTTGAAGCCGTTGTGCTTAATGAACCTCACAGAAGGAAGCTTTGAATCCACCAATTTCTCTAATTTTTGTACCAACTCCGCCTTTTGATTGATCGTCAAGTCAGTTCGACCCTTCTTAATGGATCGAGTTAAAGTCTTGATGGCCAAGTAGATCGTGCCATCATTGTCAGTTACCTCAACCAGTTCGCAGATGTCCAGACATTCCCGCCACGAAATCCGGTAAGCGTCTCCATCCGATCCTTGGTAAGGTTCCCCGTTCGGCAAGTGTCTGAAGGTGGAGATGATCATTCCGCTAACAGCGGAATCACGCCAATCTGGAGTCAATTCTCTAATAGCATCTAGGGCGGACTTGCTATGCACCTTATATAGTGCAGGAGCTGCATTGGCAACGCATGTCTGCCATGTAAAAAAAAACTGCTCTTTTATGTGACGCAGCATGGGCCAAAGCTCGTCAGTTACAACCTTATTAGCGTCTGTTTCGCGCCCATCGCGAAGCATTTTCATGGCTATATCGCTCCACAACGCCGTCCGCTCTTGAAAGGAATCGAGTTCTTCTATTCTTGACTTGATCTCTACAAGGTCTTCCTTGAGGTCAATACCGGCAGCGACTAACCCGCTATATGCTCTGACGGCAAGTCTAAGCGCTGTTCTGAAGCTCGTTCCAGAGTTGTGCAGACCCACGCTCCCACGGAGGTTCTCAGCAAGCTTCAAATATTTGGTGGCCAATAAAGAATCGTGCTTTGCTAACATCGCGGCGATGCCAAATGCCCCGTCAATACGCTCCCAAATATCGTCAATATTGCTCAACCCAGATTCCATGGAAGCAACGGCCTTCGCGCGCAAAACGTCGTATTTCGCGCTGTTGCTTTTGGACAGGATGAAGACTATGCCCGACGATATCCTCGTTTTTGCCGTGGGCTCAGTGACTTTAAGGGCCATGTGTAACACTGGAAGCGCTGGATCCAGAATCGCTTCTATCGCATCTGTTTCTCGAATAGTAAACAGCCGTTCCACAATATTGTCGAGAGCTTCCTCTTGCTCATCTGCGTCAGCCAGCTTTGAGATGATCGCCGGTAATTCGGAGAACTTAATGTAGCGCAGTTGTGGACGAAGCATGGCGCGGACAACAGTTCTCAAAGCGGCATCACGCCTGTACTCAATGTTGAGCGATTCGGCAGTATTTACCGCTTTTGTAGTGTGTGTATGAGCGAGTGCCTCAAGTACATTCCTTATTACAAATTCATGTTCCGCAGTCTCGTCAAGCAGCTTTTTTATCCCTGAATCAAGGTCAGATTCCACT
>JBARNL010000513.1:0-19773 GCA_049802955.1 Candidatus Angelobacter sp. | reverse complement strand
ACCTTGATCGACAGAGGACGGGAGAATGGCTTCTGGCCTGTTCCCGCACGCGATACAAATTGCGCCCACCAAGCGGATGTCGGTTTCCTGAGTGATATTGTCGTGGCGCGTGCCCAGCGACCCGGCGATCACCGGCCCATTGCACTTTTGGCATGGAAAAGCCGTCAGATGGAGATAATGCGTGGCGGTTTCTGTCGAACCGGCCAACGTTCCATTCCAGGTCATTCCCGGCATCATCCTGTTGTTGACAATCGGACCATCGCTTAACTCAGGAACTACTTCTGCCATGGGATTCTCCTCTTCTGTGTGCTCAAGCCACCTTATAAAATGGCGCCGGGCCGCGCGGTGACACCGGCGTCGCTAATAAATACCTATTGAGAACTAGTATGGCAGTGGCCGCCATTTTAATCTGACCCCGATTGCACACTTAATGCCCATTGTTCAATTAGGCACAGTAATTTTCGGTATAAAATGCCACCATTCCAGATGCGGTCCTTTAGTCGGGCCGCCAACGGGTCCAAAATGGCTCCCATTCCTATTGCGCACTCCCGCCACAGCGCGCGCCTCTCGCCATGGCTCATCATTCTCACGGTTCTGCTTTGCCTGTTTCTCTGGAGAATTGCGCGCGGGCAAACCACTACGCCTGATCGCCGGTTGCCAGAGCAGCGGAACGCGGGCCAATTGAAGTCTGAGCAGGTAGTCGAGAACCTGGTGCGGATGAATCTGCAACGCGCCCAGGCGCTTCAGGCTTACGAATCCACCAGGATCTACCGCTTGGAATACAAAGGATTTCCCGGCGGCCGCAGCGCTGAGATGGTGGTCAACATGAAATACCGCGCGCCGGGAAGCAAGGAATTTGAAATCGTTTCCCAGAGCGGCTCAAAGATGTTGATTGACCGCGTCTTCAAGAAACTGATGGAAGGCGAGAAAGACGCGATTGATGGAGAAAACCAGAAGCGCATCGCCGTGGACCAGGAAAATTACGAGTTCGCACTCCTGGCTTATGAACCCGGCCCGCGCGGCGGCCTGTACGTGCTGTCCGTGAAGCCGCGCACCAAAAACAAATATCTCTTTCAGGGCAAAATCTGGATTGACGATCAACAGTTTGCCATTGTTCGCATGCAAGGCGAGCCGGCCAAAAATCCTTCTTTCTGGATCAAGGACACGCAGATTGAAACTCGCTATATCAATGTGGATGATTTTTGGCTGCCGGCGCACAATCACAGCTTTACTTCAGTCCGTCTTGGCGGACACGCCGACTTCAGCATTGAATACAAAGATTACCGCATCACGGGCGCCAGCCCATTCAAGAACGTCAGCGCCTCCGATTCCGGCAGATAAGGCCTAATCTTTTGGCAGCGGAACGGCGGCGGCAAATGCCATGGGACGAGGGCTTTCACCCTTGTGACCTTCTTCAACGTGCGACTTGAACTCGGCGTTGACTTTGTCGTTTCTCTGCTGCGTGGTGAGTTTGCCTCGGGCGGAAAAGCCCTGGCTGCAATCCGAACATCGCCACCCAACGGGATTGCCGTCGATCTTTTCTGTAACGATTAGTTGAGGCATATCTTCAGCATCTCACAAAACGGCTGCCTGCTGATGTGCAAAAGGGGACTTTCTGGCCCCTAAACCCTTCCTCGGCGTCACCCCGCGATCTTGGCTTTGCCGTATTTAACGGCCGGAGCAGCCTTGCCATTTCTGGCCCATGCACGATGAGATTTCGGCGGAGGCGTTGTGCGCTGCACTCGCAATTCACGTTATTCAACAAAAGTAATGATTTCTTATTTTTCCAAATGTCCGCTGTCAGACAGACGCGGGGGGGGTGATATTTTACTTTCTAGATAAGATAGATCCCACATGCCCCATACCGTCATACTCATGGTTGGCCGAGATCGAGTATTAGTCGAAACCCGCAGCCAGGTCTTGCGGACGGCAGGTTATGTTGTGGTCCCGGCATTTACCCTGCGGCAGGCGATGGATGAATTTTTGCAAGGGGATTTCGACCTTGTCCTGCTTTGCCATTCCATTCCGGAGAATGCCCGAGAACGGTTGGTTAGCGTTCTCCGGGAGCACACATCGCGTACTCCGATTATTTCTGTTGCATCGTTTGAAGGCCAATTCGATGGCTTTGCCGACGCCACCATTGAGAATGATCCCACATTACTTATTGCCAGCCTGAGCGAAATCGTAAGCCGGAACAATGACACTTCCGGCGGAGTGCAAAAGCGCGCTGCTGCTTAAAAAAGTGGCGTCCCGCGGGGCCGGAGTCCATTTGGCATAGGTTTTCACGCATGAGCAAGAAAAAGCGCACTCCCGGTCAAACGCCCGTTGCAGACGAGCTTTGGATCGCGCCGCGGTATAGCCTGAAAGGCGTGCATGGCGAACGCGCATGGGAAAACCGTCCCGGCGGGCCGCCGAACTGCCAAAGAATGCTGGAACTGGCGGACATCGCGCTGGGACTTAAACAGCCGGAACATAAAAAAAAACCGCGCGGCACTACCCACCAGCTTCTCAAAACCGAGCCCTACCTGGTCCAAAATAATGGGCCGAAAAAGGCCCATTCCTAGTCATCTCGGATCGCGTCATCTCTGATCGCGTCATTTCGGATAGCGTCATTCTGTCGTTTTCTTGCGCTCTTTTTCCTCACTCGTTGTTTCCTCCAGCTCTGGCTCCGTTTCCAGCCCTTGCAGCAGTGGTCGGGAAGATTGGGCCGCATAGAATACAACCACCGCAGAGACTGAAACAATCGCAAATACGGCTATGAGCAGTCCCAGCCCCCAGGGACTGGTATTCGGCGGGATTGGGAGGATAAAGCCAGTGCAATGGTTGGTCTCCAGACCGGTCGGGCCGATCAAATCTTGATTAGAAAACTCTAACGATTCTGCTATTATCCCTGCACAAAAAGGGGCCCACCATCGGCCTTAGCGGTAGGCAGACGGTGGGCGGTTTACGAGCAAAATCTCCTTCTACCTGGTTGCCTACGATTGATGGTGCCACGAAAGGGTGTGCCACGATCAAGTGTAGACAGAGGAGAAATTTACACCGATGTTAGGGTTGAATGCAAGGCAAAAAAGGGGCCGCCAAGAAAGCAGCGCCAGAGGCCCAGGTACAACTCGGGGAACGCGTCCGCCGGCTCAGGGAGGCACGGGGCTGGTCACAGGAGGGCTTTGCCCATGAAGGCGGCCTGGGGCGCTCTTTTGCCGGCGCCATTGAGCGCGGCGAAAAAGACGTCCGCCTGAGCACGCTGGCAAAGCTGGCCAGGGCCCTGGGCGTAAGCCTCTCTCAGCTGTTGAAGGGCATTGATTCCTGAGAACTTTGTTCTGGATAGAAATTCGCGCCAGGCGGCCCGTCTACATCGTAAATTTCTGCTGGATCAGGGCTGCATCGTAAATTTCTGCTTGATCCAAGGCTGCATCGTAAATTTCTGCTTGATCCAAGGCTACATCGTAAATTTGTATTGGATCAGGGTTTCCGGATGCCACTTGCTCCGGTGGATTCGCTGCACGATTTCCAAGACCTCCATCTCCCTGCTGGCTGCCACCAGACGCTGGCAAACCGAGCAATGGCATTCCATCACGCCGGGGTTGGTTTTATCAAACCGCAGGACAAAAATGTCTTGCGACAACAATGGCATACCGAACCAACTTCCACTTGTTCAAGTGTGAACGATTATTCGACCAGGAAGATAGGCCGCTCGAAGCCCCGTCCCACCCGTTCCGATGCTAAATACGTTTCTTAATATGTCCATTAAAAGGCAATTAAAAACGTTAATCATCAACGGCGTGCAGATTGTGGTGCAGGGTGAAGCCATCATGAGTTCAAGCCTTTTTCAGCTTGATCAATTCACTCAGCTTAAATCCGTGCCCCAATGGCATGGAGATAATCTAGACATGTCACTGTCGTCCTCTAATACGTCTCTCAACCGTGGCTCTCATCTTGCAGAAGTGGGTGCGGTCGTCCGTCTCTCGCATGTTTATCTTGGTAAGAACCTGACAATTGATCTTGGCCCACAGGTCGTTTGTGATAGTGCTGTGGTCTTGCACGTAATCGCCGCCCAAGACACCCCGCGTTTCCGACTTGACTACACCAACCCAGCCATCCGCAGGACCGTTATGAAGATTGCATTGTGCATGACCTGATCGCCGACGTGGAGCAAAGGCCTGTTGCCCGCAAACCGTAGATTCGCCGCCCTGCTCCAGGCCCGGCATTTTCACTATGAGTTCCATATCGTCTCTGGTGGCCACGACTGGAACCAGTGGAACCGCAATGTGCCAGAGCTAATGAAGAGCGTAATGGAACACCTAAAGTCCGACTGAAAACCGCCTTCCGTCCCTTGCCTTTCTGCCGCCCAAGGGTGTCCAATAATTGAAAGCGAATCCCAAGAGGACACTCCGATGAATCGCAGACAATTCCTCAAAGATGCCTCCACCACGCTGGGCGCCGCAATATTTGCCCCTTCCTTGCTGCGGGGATTTGAAGCTGCGCCTTCGGTTTCGCATGTGGCTTTTGTAAAGACCACAGACCGAGCCGCCGGCGTAAAGCGCGCCATCGATCTGCTGGGGATGGACAAATTTGGCGGCAAAGACATCTTCATCAAGCCGAACTTCAACAGCTCTGATCCCACTCCCGGCTCAACCAGTGAAGAGACGCTCGTGGCCCTGTTGCGCCAGCTCAAAGCCATGGGGGCAGGACCGCTCACGCTGGGCGATCGCAGCGGCATGGGCGATACGCGCGAGGTCATGAGTAAAAAAAGCGCATTCCAGATGGGCAAGGAACTCGGCGCAAAAGTTGTTGTCTTTGATGAGCTCGGCTCTGACGATTGGGAACTGCTCAAGCCGCAGGATAGCCACTGGCAGCAGGGCTTTGCGTTGCCGCGCATGGTGCGCAAGGCGGGCGGCGTGGTCCAGACCTGCTG
The DNA here is from genome assembly GCA_049802955.1 of Candidatus Angelobacter sp. Lineage (GTDB taxonomy): Bacteria > Acidobacteriota > Terriglobia > Terriglobales > Acidobacteriaceae > Angelobacter. Next base: position 14,861 of record JBARNL010000513.1, on the reverse strand, counting down.
TCTCAAGACGCATCGCTTTGGCGGCCACTTTACGCTGTCGCTCAAGAATTCCGTCGGCTTTGCCGCCAAGCAGGTCCCGGGAAATTCTTATAATTTCATGCGAGAGCTGCACTCCTCGCCGCATCAGCGTGACATGATCGCGGAAATCAATACCGCGTACAAGCCTGACCTGATTGTGCTGGATGGCGTGCAGGCATTTACAAATGGCGGCCCTGATCAGGGAAAGATGGTGCAGTCTAATGTGATTCTTGCGGGGACAGACCGCGTGGCCATTGATGCTGTTGGCGTTGCTCTGCTGCGGCATTTTGGCACCACGCCGGAAGTGAGCCAGGGTGCGATCTTCGATCAGGAACAGATTGCGCGGGCCGTGCAATTGAAAATTGGCGTGAGCAGCCCCAAACAAATTGAGCTGGTTACCGGCGATCGCGAGAGCGCCGAGTTCGCCAAGCAGATTCGCGCCGTGCTTGATGGCGGCAAGGCTTAGGCGTCCGCGACCTTCAACACCAGCTTGCCGAAATTCTCGCCGGTAAACAGTTTGAGCAGCGTTTCCGGAAATGTCTCCAGTCCGGCGACCACATCTTCGCGCGACTTCAGTTTTCCGGCGGCGCGCCAGCCTGCCATTTCACGCAACGCCTCGCCGTAACGCGCGGCATAATTGAAGACCACAAAGCCTTCCATGCGCGCGCTGTTTACCAAAAGCGAAAGATAATTCTGCGGTCCCTTGACGCCGCTGGTGGAGTTGTATTGTGAGATGGCGCCGCAAATCACCACACGCGCGCTACGCGCCAGTTGGGCCAGCGCCACATCCAGAATCTCGCCGCCAACGTTATCGAAATAAACGTTGATGCCGTTGGGGCAGTGCTGCCGCAGCGCCGCTTTCACGTCTTCCGTTTTGTAGTTAATGCAGGCATCAAAGCCCAATTCTTTGACTACGTAATCACATTTTTCCGGGCTGCCGGCAAGGCCTACCGCACGCGCCCCTTTGATCTTGGCAATCTGCCCCACGGGCATCCCGACGGCACCCGCCGCGCCGGAAACCACCACTGTATCGCCGACTTTCAGTGCTCCAACTTCCAGTAGGCCAAAGTACGCCGTAAAGCCCGGCATGCCGAGCGTGCCGAGAAAGACCGGCAGAGACGCCAGCTTGGGATCAACCTTGCTGACTCCCTTACCGTCTGAAACCGCATATTCCTGCACGCCAAACATTCCTACCACGTGGTCGCCGGCAGCAAAGCCCGGGTTCTGTGATGCCATCACGCGGCCTACAGCGCCCGCGCGCATCACTTCGCCAATTCCTACCGGCGGAACATACGATTTGCCTTCATTCATCCAGCCGCGCATCGCCGGATCCAGCGAGACATAAAGAATTTTCACCAGGATCTCTCCCGGGCCCGGATCGCGCACAGGCTCTTCCGTGTAATTGAAGTCGCTGCGTTTGGGCAGGCCCACGGGACGGGTGGCCAGACGAAATTGATGATTGATGGCAGACATAGGGGATGATTGTAATTACAAAATTGCAAATTTGATATTCAAGCGGATTCGCTCGCCACGCTCGCAATTCTGGCCGGAGTTGCTGTTTGCCGCATTACTTTGGGGGGTTGCCTTAAAAAATAAATCGCAAAACTTCTTGTCTCAACCTGAGCGCTCCCAACTTCTACATGCCCTGAACGCATCCCATTGATTGGCCGAGTAGCTCTTATGCGCCAGCGCGCCTTCGGGGCGGAAGGAAGGACACAGAAAAAGAACCATCATGGAATTGAATGACACCAACATTGAAATATTTGATCAGAGCGATTGCACGCTGGCTCCCGGAGAGATGATCGAGCAGTCGGGTATCTACGAGATTTGCCATCAGGACGAGCCGCGCGCCAGCGTGATCCTGATGCGCAACTCCATCTTCCCTTTTTGCCGTCGTTGCGGAGAAATGGTCCGTTACAAAATTCTGGAGTTGGTCCCGCACATCTCAGAAGATCCAGATTTCCAGGAAGATCCACCCGAAACGGACAACCCTTCCCGCAAGATGCGGATTCCAACCTCTACGTTCCCCATGCAACTCGGTCGAGCGCATGGCTTCCGATTCCAGCAAGACTGTTTACAAACCTGGACAAGCAGTTCCCAAGGCGGGGATATATAAAGTCTCGCACGCCGAGCATCGCTTGCCTCACAGGGCCAGCTTCAAGGCGGGAGACCAGTTCCCGCCTTGCGCAAAGTGCGCTGATGGAGTGCGTTTTGAATTGATGATGGCCGCGGATGTGGACCACGATAAAGGAAAATAGCGGCTGGATTTTGTTAACTGAGTTGCCGCATTGCCAGCGACAGCTTTCCCCGAGCGCGAGCCGGTAAGATTCTGAAATCCCGCAGGCCACATAGAAAGCGGCCCATCCTTCAATTGCCAGATTACCAACTTACCCAATCCCCCAATCACCTTTACTCTTCCACTTCCACCAGTTCTCCGCGTTCGGCTTTATAGTGTGCAATGATCTTTTCCTGGAACACTGCCGGCACGTAGTCATAATGTGACATTTCCATATTGAAGCTGCCGCGTCCCTGCGTCATTGAGGTCAGGTCAGCGCCGTAAGTCAGCATCTCCGCCATGGGGCACTCGGCTTTTACTACGGTCTTGCCCGCCTTGTTGTCCATTCCCTGGATTCGCCCCCGGCGTGAGTTCATGTCGCCCATAATGCTGCCGGCAAATTCGTCGGGAATCGTGATCTCCACTTTCATGATGGGTTCCAGCAGCGTGGGCTTGGCCTGTTCCATGGCTTTCTTGAATGCGATGCGGCCCGCCGTCTTGAATGACATTTCGTTCGAATCCACGTCATGGTAGCTGCCGTCATATAGGATCACGCGAAAATCCACCACCGGGAATCCGGCGAGATAGCCGCGCGCCGCCGCTTCAACAATGCCTTTTTCCACCGCGGGAATGTAGTTTCTGGGAATAGCCCCGCCAAAGATGTCATTCACAAACTCAAAATTCTTGCCGCGTTCCAGCGGCTCCATCTTGATTTTGCAGTCGCCGTATTGTCCGTGCCCGCCGCTCTGCTTCTTGTGGCGGCCCTGCACGTCGGCCTTGCCGCGAATGGTCTCGCGATACGGAACTTTCGGCGCTTTCAGCAACACTTCCGTGTGATAGCGCTTCTTGAGCTTCGAAACCATTACTTCAATGTGTTGCTGGCCGGTACCGGCGATCAGGAATTCCTTGGTCTGCTCATCGCGGAAGAAACGCACCATGGGATCTTCTTCCATAAGCTTGTGCAGTCCGTTTGAGAGCTTGTCTTCGTCGTTGCGGCTCTTCGGCTCAATAGCAAACGTAATGGCCGGCTCCGGCAGCGTGACTCCGGCAAAGCGAATGGGATTGGCCTTGTCTCCCAAGGTGTCTCCGGTAAGAGTGTCACGCAGCTTGGCTACCGCGCCCACATCGCCTGCATGCAGCTCCGGCACCGGGACAAGGTTCTTTCCTTGCGGGACTGAAAGATGCGCAAGCTTCTCTGACGTGCCGCGCGTAAAGTTTTGCAGCGTGGCATCGTTCTTTACCACGCCGGAAAAGACCTTAAAGAATGTAATTCGTCCGGCAAACGGATCGTTGGCCGTCTTAAAGACGTAGAGCGAAGTCGGGGCCTTATCACTCACCTGAAGGTCAATTCCATGTCCGTTGCCAGAAGCGGTGGCTGGATCGGCATGTACCGCGGCGTGCTCTGCGGCCGTCGGGAAATAATCCACTACAAAATCCAGCAGGTGGTCGGTGCCGATGTTGCCCAATCCAGAGGCAAACAGCACAGGGAAAATTCTGTCTTCCTTGATGGCTTCATGCAGCGCCGGAATCAGGTGCTCTTCCGCGATGGTGCCTTTATCAAAGAACTCTTCCATCAGCTCGTCTTTGCCTTCGGCTACGATCTCTACCAGCTTCTCGTGCGCTTCCTGTGCCGCGGTTTCGAGTTCCGCAGGGATCGGGCCTTCTTTGCCTTTGCCGTTACCGCCCATCTCGTACGTGTAAGCCTTCATCGTCACAAGATCGATTACGCCCTTCAGGCTCTTTTCGCTCCCGATGGGAATCTGCACGGGAACTACCAGGCGGCCAAAAGCGTTGACCAGGCTATCCAGCGCGGTTTCCCAGTTGGCGCGTTCGCGGTCCATGCGGCTCACGCAGATCACGCGCGGCAGGGCAATCTCGTCGGCATATTGCCAGACTTTTTCCGTGACTACCTCAACGCCGGAAACGCCATCTACCACGACCAGTGCGGCTTCAGCGGCGGACATGGCGATCTTGGCTTCATGCGCGAACATGGTGAAGCCGGGCGAATCGAACAGATTGATCTTGGTGTTGTGCCACTCCACTGAGGCAATGGCCGTGGAGATGGTCATCTGGCGCGAAATCTCTTCTTCGTCATGGTCGGTAACCGTGGAACCGTCGTCTACGCGGCCCAGCTTGGGCGTGGCGCCGCCGGTGTATAACATCGCGGAAACCAGGGAGGTCTTGCCCGAGTGCGAGTGCCCAATCACAACAAGATTGCGGATGTCCTTGCCTTCGTAAACCTTCAAAAGTGCCTCCTTCAACAAGCGGGGCCCGGCCAGATTAGCAGGCGATTCGAAACCGGAAGAGTTCTACTTGGACTGCTAGCTGTTGGTCAAGAGGGTCCGGGGCTCCAGCGGGACAAGATAAGTACCTGTTAAACAGATATTATCCCGCCGGACGCGGGTTTTGGGAAGGGCTGGGGAATTGCCACGACTGCAAAATTGCCAAAGATCGCCAGTATTTAAACCCTGCTGAGCCGCCGGATTTAACTCTGTGGCGGGAGAGCGTTGGGTCGCGACGTCTGGCGTCGCTGTTCGAGCCATATGCCGCAGAGCGGAAAGCTCAAAAGTCCGACGATGACGCTACACAGGAAAGGGAATATGAGGGCAAACACCACGATCAACCAGGTCCCCCAAGGACTCAGATCCGGGATATAAACGCAATACGAGGAACGAGAGAATGGCAGCCACGAGAAATCCCACAGCCGCAGCTACGACCGCGAATGCCGCCGAGATCAATACATCCAGAGCTAGCCTCGTACCATCCTTCATCTGAATAGATACCGTCCTTAAATTTTAAACCCATCATCGCTTCGTGCTTAGGGACAAGGGCGGGCCTTTTCTATGTTTGGGTAAACTGCATTTATGGCTCAAGGTCGCGGAAGCATACTTGCCGGCATGGCGATCTGCTGGTTGCTCAACATCGCGCAACTCGGCGTGGGCTGGCTGCTGCTGGTGGCTGACGTGCGCATGCTTCCCGCCTATTACGTCCTGGTCGGCGCGATTGGCATAGTGCAGGTGGGTTACGTTGTCCCGATCTGGCGCCTGCTCCGGCGAAAAGGAAAGCCCAGAACGGCCAAGGGCATGCTGCTGGCGGCGGCGCTTACAGCTCTGGTGAACATCACGATCGCCTGGATGATTTATAGAGTGCCGCAATTAAGCACGGTTTAAGCGAAGGGCTTCCGCGCGCCGATTCAACGGAGTTTCCCAGAATTTCAATTGTTCTGAACTGTTACTTTTGCCGCGTCAACTGCAGATCGGCCTTCCAGGAACGGTCTTCCTGTCGTCCTTCAGCAGTGCCTGTCATGCGGTCTCCCTCGACTTTAAGGTCGAAAGTCCATTCGGATTTTTCCTTGTTCTCCGGATCGGTGGAGGTAACTTGAAAAGTCAGGTGATTATCGGCGAACACTGCATCCTTGATGGGCCATGCATGGTCTTTACCGGCGCCGGTTGATCCGGTGATGTGTGGGCCATCCTGCGTGAGCTGCAGATAAGCGCCGCCACTGCCGCCTTCAGCGTCTTTCATTTCTCCTGTCCACACACCGGTTAGATTGTTCGAGGTGAAAATCAGCAATGCTGCGAGGGCAAGGGCATATCGAACGATCACAATGACCTCCTCTTTGGGGGCAACATAGATAGGCTTCTACATAGCACACAGACACCAGGCCGGACGGGCAAGTTCCGGCCTTTTTGAAAACTCCTGGAGAAAAGTATTGTCGGTCCAGCGTTTTGGGCGTCTGGAACGGGATTTTGGCGCTCATCCCTTATACTGGATGGCTCTTATGTCGTCGTCCGCAGGCCCGGAGACACCCAGAAAATTCCGGTTCAAGCTCTTTCCCACGCTCAAGCGCGGTGAGATGTGGCGGTACTTCGGCCCGGCGTTTGTCGCCAGCGTCGCTTATATCGATCCCGGAAATTTCGCCAGCAACTTTGAAGGCGGAGCCCGGTTCGGCTACACGCTGCTGTGGGTGCTGCTGTGGTCGAACGCGATGGCCATCCTGATACAGTATCTTTCCGCCAAATTGGGTATTGCCACCGGCAAAACGCTGCCGCAAAACTGCCGCGCATATTTTTCTCCCAAGGCTAATTTTGGATTGTGGGTGGCCGCGGAGCTGGCCGCCCTGGCCACTGACCTGGCGGAATTTCTTGGCGCCGCGCTGGGCTTTTACCTGCTGCTTCATATCCCGCTGTTTCCTGCCGCCCTGCTTACTGCGGTGGTGGTCTTCCTGATGCTCGCAGTCGAGCTCTACGGCTTCCGCCGTCTGGAACAGCTGATCATGGTTTTCGTCTTCGCCATTGCGGCATGTTATGCGTTTGAGATGTTCCTGGTGCGTCCGGACTGGGGGGCTGTTGCACATGGCGTGCTTGTGCCAAAAATCAATTCGGAAAGCATCTACATCGCTGTAAGCATGCTGGGCGCAACGGTAATGCCGCACGTAATTTATCTGCATTCGGCGCTGGTGCAGCATCGGGTAAAAGAGGACGCGCTCAGCAACCATCCTGAAAAATGGCTGCTCACCATGCGGCACCTGCGTTATGAACTGTGGGACGTGCTGGCGGCGATGAATGGCGCGTGGCTCATCAATTCCGCCATGATCGTGATGGCTGCCGCCGTGTTCTACAACAAGGGAGTAAATTTCACGTTTGATGAAGCGCATCTCACGCTCCATCCCCTGTTGCCCGCGGTTTCAGGGACCGCGTTCGCTCTGGCGCTGCTGTTTTCCGGGCTGTCATCGTCCACGGTCGGGACAATGGCCGGACAGGTGATCATCGAAGGATTTTTGGACATCAAATTCAGCGTCTTTCTGCGCCGCCTTTTGACGATCATTCCCGCGCTCGTGGTGATCGCGCTGCGCCTCGACGCCCTTAAAATTTTGTTACTATCACAGGTTGTGCTTAGCTTTGCGATTCCATTTGCTCTGGTGCCTCTGGTCCTGCTGACCCGTTCCAAGGCCGTGATGTCTGACCTGGTGAATAGCCAGCGGACAAACTACATGGCGTATTTGGTCACGACCATCATTGTTGGCCTGAATCTTCTGCTGATTTATCGCATGATTGGCGGCCACTTCTAGCAGGCCGGATCGCGCAAGATTTGTGGAACGTTCGCCGGTGCAAATGAATCTAAATAAGAAGGTGGACTCATGAACAGTTTCGGCAGCCGCTCAAAGTTGCGCGCCGGCAATCAGGACTACGAAATCTACCGTCTCGATGCGCTGGAAAAGCACGCTTGCTCTCCACAACGGCTCCCCTTCTCATTAAAAATTCTTCTGGAAAATCTTTTGCGCACAGAAAATGGCCGCAGCGTTACTGCCGATGATGTGCGCTTTCTTGCTGGCTGGAAGCCCCAAGCCGTCCCGGAAAAGGAAATTGCATTCACCCCGGCCCGCGTGCTGATGCAGGATTTTACCGGCGTACCAGCTATCGTCGATCTGGGGGCCATGCGCGACGCCATGAAAAAAATGGGTGGCGATCCCAAGCTGATCAATCCGCTCCAGCCGGCTGAGTTGGTGATCGATCATTCGGTGCAAGTGGATGAATTCGCCACCATTGGCGCATTCGCCGTGAACGCGCAGCTTGAGTTCGAGCGCAACAAAGAGCGCTACGCATTTTTGCGTTGGGGACAATCAGCTTTCCACAATTTCAAAGTCGTGCCGCCGGACATGGGAATTGTCCACCAGGTAAACCTGGAATATTTGGCGCGCGTGGTCTTCTCTGAAAAGTCTGACGGCTTAGCCGTGGCGTATCCGGACACGCTGGTGGGAACGGACTCACATACCACGATGATCAACGGCCTGGGCGTGCTGGGCTGGGGCGTGGGCGGCATTGAAGCCGAGGCGGCCATGCTGGGCCAGCCTGTTTCCATGTTGCTGCCGCAGGTTGTGGGATTCAAGCTGAAAGCCCAGTTGCGTGAAGGCTCCACGGCCACCGATCTGGTGCTCACCGTGACGGAAATGCTGCGCAAGACCGGCGTGGTGGGAAAGTTTGTGGAATTTTTTGGCCCCGGCTTATTGTCATTGCCATTGGCAGACCGCGCCACCATCGCCAATATGGCGCCGGAATATGGCGCGACGTGCGGAATCTTCCCTGTGGACGAAACAACGCTAGGCTATCTGCGCACCACCGGGCGTCCTGCCGATCAAATTGCGCTGGTTGAAACCTACTGCAAGGAACAGGGCTTGTTCCATACCGCGCAAACGCCGGACGCAGAGTATTCGCAGGTCGTGGAACTTGACTTGAGCACCGTGGAACCAAGCGTTGCCGGGCCAAGGCGTCCGCAGGACCGTGTCCTGCTATCCAAGACAAAGGAATCCTTCGAAACCGCGCTGCCGACATTGATAGGGCCGCGTCCTGCGCAGCCCGCGCGAAAAGTGGCCCCGCAGCAGGTGGAACGGTTTGAAGGTGAAGGCGGTTCGCCGGTAGCGCTGGCGGAAGATCCCAACGCTCCTGCCGCACATAAAGATATTGGAGAAAACGTTTTTGAGTACCTGCACGATGGCTCCGTGGTGATTGCCGCCATTACAAGCTGCACCAACACTTCGAATCCATCTGTGATGATTGCTGCCGGGCTGCTGGCGAAAAAAGCCGTGGAAAAAGGCCTCAAACGCAAACCCTGGGTCAAGACTTCCCTGGCTCCGGGTTCGCGCGTGGTGACGGAGTACTACCGCAATGCCGGCCTCATCCCTTACCTGGAAAAACTGGGTTTCCACGTTGTGGGCTATGGCTGCACTACGTGCATCGGAAATTCCGGTCCGCTGCCGCAGGACGTTTCCTATGCCATCACGGAAAAGCAACTGGTCGCTGTATCCGTGCTTTCCGGCAACCGCAACTTTGAAGGCCGAATAAATTCTGAAGTCCGGGCAAACTATTTAATGTCACCGCCGCTGGTGGTGGCGTATGCGCTGGCGGGACGCATTGATCTTGACCTCACCAACGATCCCATCGGCACAGGTACGGGAGGTAAGCCGGTTTACCTGCGCGATATCTGGCCCACGCAAAAAGAAGTCCAGGACGCGATAAGCCACTCCATTAATTCCGGCATGTTCACCGCAAATTACCAGACCATTTTTGAGGGCGACCAGGAATGGAAACGGCTGGCAGTCCCTAAAGGCGAAACTTACGTCTGGGACAATGATTCCACTTATATAAAACGCGCTCCCTATTTTGACGATATGCCGTTTCGGCCCGCGCCGGTGAAAGAAATTAAAGGCGCTCGGGTGCTGGCGAAGCTGGGCAATAGCGTAACCACCGACCATATCTCGCCTGCCGGCTCCATCAAAGCGAACAGCCCGGCAGGAAAATACTTGCAGGAGCACGGCGTACCGCCCAGCGACTTCAACTCTTATGGATCGCGACGCGGGAACCATGAAGTAATGGTGCGAGGCACGTTTGCCAACGTCCGCCTGCGCAATCAGCTTGCGCCAGGTTCGGAAGGCGGCATCACTAAGCATTTTCCCAGCGGCGAAATCATGTCGATCTTTGACGCTTCAGTAAAGTACATTGCCGCGGGCGTTCCAACGATTGTGCTGGCAGGCAAGGAATACGGATCAGGATCGTCACGCGACTGGGCGGCGAAAGGCCCGCTGCTACTCGGAATTCGCGCCGTTATTGCCGAGAGCTATGAGCGCATACACCGCTCAAACCTGGTGGGCATGGGCATTCTGCCGCTGCAGTTCCTCGCGGAAGAAAATGCAGAATCGCTGGGGCTACGCGGCGACGAAGTCTACGAGATCGTGGGACTACCGGCGCTGCTGGCCAGCAAGTTTGCCAATGGAAAACAGGTTCAGGTGAAGGCCACCTGCGCCGATGGAACGGTGAGTGACTTCAGCGCGCTTGTGCGGATCGATACGCCGCAGGAAATTCTCTATTACGAACACGGTGGCATCTTGCAATATGTGTTGCGGCAGCTGCTGGCAACAAAGCCCGCACCAGCTATGGTAGGCTAAAGAACTTTTTCGCCGCAGGTTAACGCAGATCAGGTTTGGCATCCGAAAGAAGTTAAACCGCGAATCATCGCGAAAGAACGCGAATCAGGGCTTAAGGCAGAGGGGGCCTTTGTGGTGCCGGCAAGTTGGCGTGTTGCTGCGGCCTCTCTATTCCTTAGTCGGTTCTTCATTAGCCTCTGACAGAATCTCCCACAACGCCTTGCCGCAATCGATGATTTGTTTGCGGCCACATTTAGGGCATTGATATTCGCGCATGTCGCGACCCGTGAACGTGGCCCTTTCGATCTGGTCCATCTCTAACGCGCAGTCTGGGCAAACAGTGTCAGCCATGGCTATAAGTCTAGAGTATGGCTGGATAATTCGTCTCCCTGTGCTGACGAATCCGCGTTAAATGCTATATCCTCACTGGTCTAGTGTTTCAGCATTTCTGGTACAACTTTATCTATGAAAGTTCTGGTGATTGGCGGTGGAGGCAGGGAGCATGCGCTGGTGTGGAAGCTGCGCCAGTCGTCGCGCGTGTCGCAAGTGTATTGCCTGCCCGGCAATGGCGGCATTTGTGAAGAGGCCACCTGCATGCCCGGCGATCCCAAGAGCCTGGCCAGCCTGCTTTCAGTCGCGCACCAGATACAGCCGGATTTGACGGTGGTAGGGCCGGAGATTTCGCTGTCTATCGGCGTGGTGGATGAATTTACCCGGCGCGGCTTGAGGATTTTTGGTCCAACGCAGCGGGCCGCGCAACTGGAGACGAGCAAGAGCTTTGCTAAGGAATTCATGCAGCGCCACCAGGTCCCCACGGCGCATTACGCCGTCTGCACTTCAGAAGAAGAGTTGCGCAAGTCGCTGGGACTGTTTTCCACGCCTGTAGTGGTAAAGGCCGATGGGCTGGCTGCCGGTAAAGGCGTGGTGATTGCTGCCACTAAGGAAGAAGCGGCCGTGGCAGGCATTTCAATGTTCAACGGCAAGCTGCTGGGGACGCCCGTGGCCAATGTGGTGTTGGAAGAATTTCTGGAAGGCGAAGAAGTTTCCTTTCTGGTGCTGAGCGATGGCGAGCGCATGGCCGCGCTGGTGCCGGCACAGGACCACAAGCGCATTGGCGACGGCGACAAGGGCGCTAATACCGGAGGGATGGGAGCTTATTCCACTAGTTCGTTACTCGATGAAGGCATGACTGACTGGCTGATGAACCACATTGCGCGCCCAGTCATCGCAGGCATGAAATCAGAGGGCGCGGAATATCGCGGCATTTTGTATTGCGGCCTGATGATGACGGCGCGCGGGCCCATGGTGCTGGAATTCAATTGCCGCTTTGGCGACCCGGAAACACAGGCTGTGTTGATGCGGCTGGATAGCGACCTGCTGGATGCGATTGAGGCCGCGGTGGAAGGCCGTGTAAGTCCCGGAGAGTTCAAGTGGTCGAGCGACGCCTCATGTTGTGTGGTCGTAGCTTCAGGCGGTTACCCAGGAAGTTTTATGACGGGAAAGCAGATTTCAGGCCTGGACCGCGCGGGCGCAGTGAGCAATGTAAAAGTTTTCCATGCCGGCACCAGCAAGCGCGATGGCGTTTTCTATACCAGCGGCGGACGCGTGCTGGGCGTGACAGCTCGAGCGCCGAAGCTGGAAGATGCGATCACGCGCGCATATGAGGCCGTGCGGCTGATCGGCTTTGAAGAAATGTATTACCGCAAAGATATTGGCGCACGAGCACTAAAAACGCCAAAATAAACTCAAACAGGAAAAATGACTTATGGCAGAGAGCCCTCTTGTATCGATTGTGATGGGATCGGATTCCGACCTGGAGATTATGAATGAAGCCGCCAAGGCGCTGGATGACTTTGGCATTGCGTATGAAATCGACGTGACTTCGGCGCATCGGTCACCGGCCCGAACATCAGAATACGCGCGCAATGCCGCAGGGCGCGGCGTGAAAGTAATCATCGCCGGTGCCGGCGGCGCGGCCCATCTGGCCGGCGTAATTGCAGCGGAAACAACGTTGCCTGTCATCGGCGTGCCTATTCCATCCACACCGCTAAATGGCATGGATTCGCTGCTGGCGATTGTCCAGATGCCGGCGGGAATTCCCGTTGCGACCACGGCAATCGGCAAACCGGGCGCGACGAACGCGGGAATTCTGGCTGCGCAGATCATCGGGCTCAGCAATACCACGGTTGCCGGCAAGCTGAAAGAGATGAAAGGCAAACTGGTGAAGAGCGTGGAAGAGAAGTCAAACAAGTTGCAGCAGATGAGGAAGCGCTAAGGGGCGCTTTCATGCCGACGTTCTCTGCTATCGCGATTATTCCTGCAAGGCTGGCCTCCACGCGGTTGCCACGCAAGATACTGCGCGAAATTGCCGGGCAGCAGATGATTGCGCGCGTCTATGAGGCGGCGAAACAATCTCCCCTGCTGCGCGAGGTGATCATCGCCACCGACTCAGAAGAGGTGATGGAGGTTGCGCAGACGCGCGGATGGAAAGCACAGATGACCTCGGACAAGCATCGCAGCGGCACAGACCGCGTGTATGAAGTGGCGCAGCGGGTCGCCGCCGACGTGTATGTAAATATCCAGGGTGACGAACCTCTGGCGCGCCCTGAACATCTGGACGCTTTGTTGCAGCCGATGCACGATCCCAAGGTGATGGTTTCTACCATCAGGACGCCGTGCCCACCTGAGGACGTGAATAATCCGAATGCGGTGAAAGTGGTGACGGACTTGAATGGGCGCGCGCTGTACTTTTCCCGCTCGACGATTCCTTTTGATCGCGATAAGACAGGCGGCATCAGCTACTTCAAGCATCTCGGCTTCTATGCTTATCGCAGGGCCGCGCTGGATCGGTTCTGCAACTTGCCGGAGTCGAAACTGGAAGCAGCGGAGCGGCTGGAGCAATTGCGCTTCTTAGATAACGGCATTGATATTTATGTGGCAGAGACGCCGTTCAATACTGTGGGCGTGGATACAGAAGAAGATTTGCGCCGAGTGGAAGACATGGTGAGAGCGGCCGGCAAGTAGATTATGTCGCCAGGCCGGGCTGGTGATTTTTGGCCCAGGCTTCGGCGGCGGCGATGCGCTTTGAAATCGGCGGGTGGGAATGGAACAGCAGTTCCACCAATCTCGAAGGATGGCTTTCACTCAGGTTCTGGCGTGCCAGCTTTTCCATAGCGCTGATGTAGGGCGTTACGTCTGAGACGCTCTTCCAGCAGTAAAGATCGGCCTGGCGCTCAGTAAAGCGCGAGTACGCATTGAGGGCCGGCATCAGCAGCAATGAGAGTCCGCTGGCCACCAGAGCCAGCAGCGGCAGGTTGGCAAAGTCCGCCAGATGCTGGAACATGTGTTGCTCGTCGATGGCGTAGCGCAGCACATAGTTGGCTGCCCAGAAGCCTGCCAGAGTGACCAGCGCCTGCACCACAATCATCTTTACCATGTGTCCATGCACGTGATGGCCAAGTTCATGGGCCAGGACGGCTTCAATTTCGTCGTCGCTGTAGTTTTGCAAGAGCGTGTCCGCCAGGATGATGCGGCGAGTATTGCCCAGGCCGGTCAAGGCGGCATTGGCTTTCTTGCTCTTTTCTGAGAGCTTCCATTCGTAGACGCCGCGGACGCGGGTGCCGGCGCGCTCTCCCAGCCGCATGAGGCGGGCCTTCAGCTCGTCATTCTGCAATGGGACAAATTTGTAAAACAGGGGGAACAGTACCACGGGCGCAATTTGCGCGAACAAAATAAACAAGCCCATGAAGATCAGCCAGCCGATGATCCACCAATATTCTGGCGAGGTCCTGATAAGAGCGTAGACAATTTCAGCCAGCACCGTCGCCATTACCAGTCCCAGCAGCCAGCCTTTGAATTCATCCTTGAGCCAGGAGAAGAGGCGCTGGTTGGAAAGGCTGAAGCGGTGTTCCAGGCGGAAACCGTAGAAATCCAGGGCAAAGCCAAGGGCCTTGCTGATGAGGCTGAGAAACAGCACGTAAAAAAACAAGTCCAGCCAATAGTGATCGGGGGCCATGCGGGTGGCAAGGCCGCTAAGCGTTTTGGTCCAACCAGTGCCCAGCAGGACGATCAGGAATCCAAAGCTGACGGCCAATTCGCCAATCTCCAGCCAGCGCCGGGCGCGATTGTATTCGCGCGCTTCTGGCGTGTCAGGATGCGGATTGGTTTCTATAATCGTCATTATTTTTTCTGCTCCGGCTTGAACTCCAGGGTCACGAACTTGGCGGGCTGGGAAGTGCCATTATGCATGGTTTCTTGCCGTCCTCCAGCAATCCAATCAAAACCGCCCGGCGCTCGGTTGAATGGACCCATCTCGTCACCGGATTGTCTGGCAAGTTCAAGATTTGTCACAGCAATTAGGAGAGTAGGCCCGGTCGGTGGTCTATCCAAGGTTGAGTTTGGAGGCAGGCTGGCCATGGAAGCGGTCCATTGGTCGGCAGAGATCCGGCGGATAGTACCGGAGCAGCCCGGGAGAGGAGAATTATCTCCAGGAGTTCTCGGGACCGATCCAATACAGCCACCTGAGTCGCACGAGCCAGTACAGGTCTTCACGTTCGTCGAGGGCTTCAACAGCTCTATCGTGATGTTGTGAAACGGGCGGTCGCTGTTGTTGATGGCAGCGTGAGCGAAGTTTCCAGCTGTAAATCG
>JBARNL010000512.1:0-2172 GCA_049802955.1 Candidatus Angelobacter sp. | reverse complement strand
CGCTTGGACTGGCGCATCTTCCGTCCGTCGGCGACGATAGCATTATGTATCGCAACCTGGAATCAGTGTGCAGGAATTATGCAGCGTCCGGCGTCACGCGTATCTTGCTTGCGCGAGCGATGGAAGATCGCGCGGAACTGGAGTTGTGCCAGAACATCATTTCAGCCGCAAACACGACCGTTTGCCGTCTTGTTGCCAGCATTGCAGAGATGCAGCGCCGCGTCAAAATTCGCGAATCCGGCACGCTGCAGCAGCAGTTTGTCGATAGAGTTGTGATATTGGATGCCATCCTTGATCGCGCGGCCCTGGAGGATTTCGTCGTAGTGAATGAGAACCGTCCTTTAAGCGAAGTCGCGCAGGAAATGCTCATCAAAGCCGGATGGATTTAAGCGGACACGCGCGTTTGACCCTGTTCCCTGCCTCTGCTAGCTTTGAACCTCTGCCTTGAGCGGGTTTTGCTTGCTGTATGACCGTCCCGCTGCCCGGCGATAGATCTGCCCAACCGAAGAGGAGAATATGCCCGCTTTTAAGTTCAAGGGCGTGGATTTTATCGAGTTTGATTCCCTGCTCACCGGCGACGAGCGCCTGGTGCGTGACACCGCGCGCCGCTTTATCGAAGAAAATCTCATACCGATCATTGAAGAGTGCAACCGTGAAGGCCGTTTTCCGCGCGAACTGGTCAAGCCCATGTCCGATCTCGGATTTTTTGGCGCCAACCTGAAAGGCTATGGCTGCGCCGGCATGGGCAACGTGGAATATGGCTTGGTCATGCAGGAGCTGGAGCGTGGCGATAGCGGCGTGCGCTCGTTCGTTAGCGTGCAGTCCGCGCTCTGTATGTATCCGATTTACGCGTATGGCAGTGACGCGCAAAAAGATAAATGGCTGCCGCCCATGGCCCGTGGAGAAAAGCTCGGCTGCTTTGGCCTTACCGAGCCTGACTTCGGCTCCAACCCCAGCGGCATGCGCACGCGCGCCGTCAAATCCGGTAATGAGTATGTCCTCAATGGCGAGAAGATGTGGATTACATCAGGCTCCATCGCTGATGTCGCCATCGTATGGGCCAAGTCTGAGGAACACAACGAACGCATCAAGGGATTTCTGGTTGAAACCAACCGCCCCGGCTTCAAGGCCAGTGACGTGCATGGCAAATGGTCGTTGCGCGCTTCGGTGACGTCGGGACTGTCGCTGCAGGATGTTCGCGTACCGCTGGAAAACCTGCTTCCCGGTTCCGACGGGTTGAAATCCCCGCTGGGCTGCCTGAATCAGGCGCGTTATGGCATTGGATGGGGCGCAATTGGCGCGGCTATGTCGTGCTATGACACGGCGCTGCAATATTCCCAGGTGCGCAAGCAGTTCCGTGACCAGCCAATTGCATCTCATCAGCTTGTCCAGGAGAAGCTGGCCTGGATGATCAGTGAGATCACCAAGGCGCAGCTTCTGGCGCTGCAAGTGGGCCGGCTGAAGGATGCAAATAAAGTTGGGCACCAGCATATCTCCATGGCCAAGCGAAACAACGTGTGGATGGCCCTGGAGTGCGCTCGCATGGCGCGAGACATTTTGGGCGCAAACGGCATTGCCGATGATTACCCGGTGATGCGCCACATGATGAATCTGGAGTCAGT
The DNA here is from genome assembly GCA_049802955.1 of Candidatus Angelobacter sp. Lineage (GTDB taxonomy): Bacteria > Acidobacteriota > Terriglobia > Terriglobales > Acidobacteriaceae > Angelobacter. The sequence continues at coordinate 550 of JBARNL010000512.1, read as the reverse complement.
AAAAACGTACGAAGGCACGCATGACATCCATGCGCTGATCATTGGAGAGAATGTAACTGGCATCAGCGCGTTTTGAGCCGTTATGCAGGCGTGAGCGAGGCGGAAGCCGAGCGGGACCAGGCAGGCGAAATCCCGACCCTGAGCTAGCCGAAGGGGAAGGATCTGCTCGGCTGCACTTAATCAGGCAAAAATCGGAGGCATTCAAATGGCAACCCGCGTGATTGAAAAGAACATTGAACCAAGAAACCTGGCCAACCAGATGGAATTCGAGCTGGCGCTGGAGTTTGCCCGCGTGGTGGAAGATGCCGCTATCGCTTCAGCGCATACCATGGGCACCGGCGATCGCGAACGGGCCGACCTGGTTGCGACTGAAGCCATGCGCACCACCATGGAGACGGTCCCAATGCGCGGCACTATCGTGATTGGTGAAGGCGAGCGCGATCAGGCGCCAATGCTTTATATCGGCGAGCATGTGGGAGCGGGCTGGCATGACGGCGAGAGGCTGCCGGAAGTCGATATCGCCGTTGATCCGCTTGAAGGCACAAATCTT
>JBARNL010000511.1:0-11490 GCA_049802955.1 Candidatus Angelobacter sp. | reverse complement strand
GACGCGGATTTGTTTCAGGTCGTCGTCAACAGCAATGGCGACGAGTTTGCCCACGGCGCTCGGCTCGTGCATCTCGCGGACGTTGCCCAGGCTCTTGCCGTCAGTAGCTTTGGCAATTTCGTCGCTCCAGTTCTTGAAATAAGGCTTAGAGGATTTGTAGTCAAAGATTTCGCCTTCTTTGTCGACGATCTCGGCAGTGGCAACGCCCCAGACTTCATGCTTTGATTCGTCGATCTTGGCGATCTGAGCAAAGAGGTGCATGGATTTCATGTTGGCTCCAAAAGAAAAGGCAGCCGGTGGGCTGCCTTGGTGGTTATCAATGTTCCGTTGTGAGAACTCCCTGATGCGGTATCGTTACGACTCGCATCCTCGGGGTCCTTCGACTCTACCTCACGCCTTGCGGCGCTCGGTGCCGCTCAGGATGACAGGGGTTTAGATTCTGCCTCGAGTCGAACTTCTTCCGACAATCCCGAGCCTTGCATTGCGCCCTTGATTTCCAGCGGGAAAACGCCTCTCGTCGTGATCACAGCATTGCTGAAGCCGATGGGATGCTTGCCCAGGCTTTCGCGGACTTCGTCGATGGAGAGCACGCCGGCGCGGACATAAATGTCATCAATTTTCGCCTGCTCTAGCGCGTTTAGAGTGCGGTCCTGCTCCCAGACAAATTCGATATCGGTGAAGCCGAAGTGGCGGGTCACGATGAAGTTGATGGTGTCGGCCAGGTAACCGAGGATCGGCACCAGGCCTTCGGCGGCGGCTTGCTCCACGCTGGTTTCAGCTGTGGCGCGATTCATCACGCTGACAAACTGCTGCGGCGAGAGGCCGAAGGCATAACAGACAATGCGGGTGATCCATTCATCGAGCGCGTCCTTGAGCATGGGATCGCGCGTGAACTGAAGGGTGCCGCATTCAGGAACAAAGGTGATGCGACGGCGACGGGCAGAGTTTCCGGCCAGCGCGCTGTCAAACCATTCCTGGAACTCACTGATCTGGTCAGCCGACCATTCTTTGGGAACCTGCGCCAGAGCTTCCGGGACGTTGCCCTCAGTGTAGTAATTGAGAAGATGAATCTGGCGGCGTAAACCGATGTTGATGGTAAGAATGATCTGCTCGACCGGCGAAAAACCGAAGAACTTGTGCGCGCGTACGTTTCGCGGGCGATAAATAAGCTGGTCAGCAGTGAAGTCGACGGCGGGCAAGCCCTTGAGAATCTGCTGATAGGCAATTGCGGGCGATGCAGGCGTGCGTCCCATGGCGTCAATCTTGCGCGCGATGGTGGAACCGTCAATTACTTCCAACGCATAAAGTGCTTTGCCGGCAGACCACAACTCGCCATCCTGCGAGACGATAGGCACGAGCACCGGCGCATCGAGAACAAGAAGGTCTTCCAAAAGCAGGCGAACCCATTGCTGCCAAGTATGTTCGCGGTCAGGGTAAGCAAAGAAATTCGTGAGCTGCGTGAGCCGCGGATCTTGCTCTTCATCGTCATTGCCGCTGATGGCGCTGTTGCTGGTGTTGGCGGAACGCTTGGGCGCGCCGGGTTGCGTCTTCAGACGGAACGCCCATGGCATTCGGCTGACCTGGTCTTTGCGCGTTTCAATGCAGAGCCGCACCAGATCGAACGAATCAGCCAGGGAGCGCATCTGTTCAAAAGAGATGGGATCCATGTTGCGTGGCTGAATATTGATGTTGTAGCCCACGGGATAATCGAGCATCCGCGGCGGAGTGCCCGCGGGAGCGCTTGGCGCCATGGGCAGGTCAGGACCAAACCAGACGTCGAGCGTGTTGCGCAGCTTGCGGCCGACAAGTTCGACAAAGCCAGGTTCCAGGGCCGTAAGTTTTCCGCCATTGAGTGTTTCAGGCATCGTCAGGCAATCCCCACTTTCACGCCCATCACGGCGGAAGTTTCAATGATGAATTCAATCAAAGAGTTTTTACGATAAGCGGACTTCATTTGCTCATCCTGAATGCGCAGGCCTTCATGCCAGCGGCACTGGCCTGCGTCATCGATAATGTATTCGCCAACGAAATTCATGGCTCATTCCTTTCTTAAGGCGCTTCGCTCTCCACATATGCGAGAGATCCTTCAGGCCCATGCCGAGAGCTGCGCGCCAGCCTGCGGCAGCGAGGAATTATGTTTACCGCGACCGTTACGGCACGAGTAAACTCGTGCCCTGACACTTGTTTCCATTCGAGAAGCAATTGAGTCAATGCAGATTAGTAGCCGACGATCACGCGGTCAGTACAAGTGCCGGCAGTCGCGACATCATTCTTTTCAAAGAAAGAGACGGCCAACTGCGGAAGCCGGACCGGCGCGCCGAGCGTTCCACTGGTTACGGTGGGAGCAAGCTCAGTAGCGATGTACGCCTGCTGCGCCCCGGAAGCTATGTTGGTGGCGATGGTGTAGTTGTTATAAAGGACGAAATTCGGGTTCGACTGGCCCTGATCGTCCGCAGTGTAAACGCTCATGACCAGGTCAAAGTTCTGGGTGCAAGAGGCGAATACGGTCATTTTGGTAGCTTCCCCCACGCGGATAATGCTGGTGTTTGGAGTAGCGCCACCGATGGAAGCAGGCAGGGCAACGCCGCTGTGCGCCAGGTCCGTGGGAGAGTAGACCAGATGAGGCATGGGTCGCGGCAACACGGGCTTGCCGTTTTTATCCAGCTCAGGAATTGGCTGGAAGTTTGCGAAAAAACGAGAAGCGTGGTGACGCAAAGCAGGGCGAGAAGGGCGACGTAGAAAGTTCTTTTTTTCATGGTTGTCTCCTGGAATTTTTTCAGGGGCTAAAGCCCAGATATTTCGGGAACGTTACGGCACGAGTGAACTCGTGCCCTGACACTTGTCTCATTTGCGAACACGGTTTCATTCGGGCGGTATTGCTGGGATGAAACAGGATTCTGGCTCACGCGATGCGGCAGCGGAGCCGGTCCCTCATCGCTCGGTCTCACCTAAGGCTCGACCTTCGGAGTTCGGGATGGCATGTCGTAAGGGGTGACCGCGTGAAAGCCGCGCAATGATTCGGTGTTTTGAGAGCTAGTTTACGGTCCAACGAAAGTTTCGACCTCTGACTTCGGCACAGCAGCTGTGAGAGGTGACAGGTCTGAGGCGCGGGTATGTAATTCGATTCGCGGACGGCCTTTTCTCCTTTTTATCTTTTCTGCAGTGGAAAAGGGATAGCGTTCGAGGTGGCAGTCGAGGCAGAGCGATCGCGCAAACACCGATACAGATGGGCGGTCGTCAGAGTTGAGGGGCGCGTTACATTCTTCACAGCGCGGCGGACCGACACGTCCGTTATGATCGTGTGCCATGGAAACACCTCTGCGCCAGACGCAGGCCGATGGACAGCAGGAGCGGCCTGAGACGGCAGGTTAAATTTATTTTGTTGAGAAGCGATGCTTGGTACTTGGTATTTTGTTCCCTCATCGCTCGGTCTCACCAAAGGCTCGACCTTCGGAGTTCGGGATAGCATGTCGTAAGGGGTGACCGCGTGAAAGCCACGCAATCATTCGCAAGCTTTAAAGACAAGAAAAAGGTCCCTCCGTCCTACTCGTGCGCTGGTAAAGGCGCGCACTCGTTTAACGGACAGTCGGGATGACGAGCCAGAACAACGTTGACGTTAACAGTACGACCGCTTTAGCTTGCAGGTTCCAATTCAGCAAGCCACGCGAGGCTGGCGCAAACCAATATAATTTGCAGAGAACCGTGAGCCTGTGACCTTTTAATTTGAGGGTTAATTTTGAGGCTCGTTTTGACGGTTTTTGGGAACCTATCATTCTGCGATGGAGGAAGAACCCACGTGGGCGCTTGTGCTCTGCTCCCGATGTGAGCGCGTATCTGCCAAAACAGGCGGATGACGCCACATGCAAAAGCCCAGAATGAGGTTCCCGCAGCAGACGCAAACGGTACGCCGGCCTTGGAAAGGTTGCAGGCCGTTTGATTAAGCCGGCGCCGCTCCCGGCTATGCAGAAACCAACTTCCGCCCTGCATAGACATCTTATACGACAAATCGCGTTCTGAAGTCAATAGCAAAATACATATTTTCAAGTTTTTCTGAGAGAAACGCTTGTTATCGGACATTGTCAAGTGTTGACAATTATTTAGACTTTACTTAGACTTCAGACACACTTATGGCGCGCGAAACTTATAAGCAGGCATACGCGGCAGCGAAGCAGGACCTACTGCACGAACTGCAAAAACGAGACGACCTGGAGCAGAAGATCCGCAGGCTGAAACAAACAGTGAGAGCCCTGGGCGAACAATGCGGCGCTCCCTCCGAAGAGATTGACAAGCTGCTCCTGATGGGGGGCTTTGCAATTGATACCAAGCCAGGATTTACCGAGGCGATACGCCGGCTGTTTCGCATACACCAGACCGCGCTCAGCCCAACCGATGTCCGTGACGATTTAATCAAGATGGGCATCGGCGACGGCCAGGTTAATTTGTTGTCATCTATTCACACAGTGTTGCGGCGAATGACGGAAGCCGGCGAAATTGAAAAGACTGAAGATGGCACGTTTCACCTCCCGGAGTGAACCCAGCGTTCGATATCTTTCAGGGGGCTAAAGCCCATTTCAATTTAATCGAGCAACGGCACGGATGAATCCGTGCCCTGATACAAACCAAATTCGTCGATGCCGACCATCCAGGACGACACCGCGCAGGCAACAACTTTGAGTTATGCTGTCGGGCGCTGCATGCCGGAATTAAAAAAGCTAATTGCAAAAGTTACGAGCCATTATGGCGCTCCCAAAGTACCGCCAGCCAAAGGACGCTGCCTTTTTAATAAGCAAAAGGTCCCTCGCTCCTATTCGGGCGCCGAAAAAAGCGCGCCCTCATCTACGGAGCTCGGGATGACGGCCGAATTGTTATCCACCGCTTCCTCGCGTTGCACCGTGGTTCTAGAATCTACCTCCGGCTCATTGTGATTGAAGAACAACAAATCCAAACGCAGAATCTCACTGCGCGCCCACAAGGCTTTGGGTTCGTTTTCAGATCCGCTCCATCTCTCCACCGCGTCGACCAGTGCCGCGCGAACTTTTGGGTACTGTTTAATGTTGCAATGAATCTGATTGCCTTGGGCAATGGCTTCATGCACATTTCGCGCGAGGACGCTTTCTTCAATTGTGTCTGCCGAACCTGAAGTAAGACGCGCACTTTTGGTCGATGCCGGCGAGTCGCGAACTTCGCCGGTGGCCTGCATACGATAGAACTCGACGATGCCACCGCCGAGTCGGCTGCGCATATAAATGAGAGCCTGCGAAGTTGCATCGACATCATCATCATGCGCGGCCTTGGGAAACGTGCATATATTGTGCAGATAATCTTCAATCCAGGTGCAGCCGAAGACCTGCGGATCAGGAAGCTCAATGCTGCCGGATTCCCAGAGAGGCGCGGTAGCCTGAGCGCGAGCGAGTTTGCCACCTTCAGGATTCACTGGTACTACGCCGGGAATCTCTTTCTGCAGTTCACTGATAATGGCTGGACCGTTGGCCTTATCTTCAATCAGCACGGCGTTGGCTTGGGGATACTTGGCGTGGCAGGCCTTGATTGCGGCCATGGTGGGGCCGAAATCAAGGCGGTCATAGGTGCGGTACGGCAGCATGAAATATTTTCCGCCGGAGCGTCCCCAGACCTGACCCGCAACGAAATCATTATCACTGCCGCCGCTGAAAGTGCAATCCCAGGACTGCACCATGAATTCAAATTTTTCTGGCATCTGGCGATAAAAACGCACCCACTGGCGCTTGATGATGCCGCCCTCAAGGGGCGCGGGAGTTTGCTGATACTGTCCGTTGAAGGCCCAGCTACCCATGCCAACGCGCTGGCTATCCAGAAAAGATTGCGGCAGACGCACGGGCCAGAGCAAGGCGCCTGCTTTTTGGTCTACGATCTTCTTGGAAGCTGGGAATTTCCACGACTTATCTTTCGGCGCAACCGCCGGCAGACTGACATGCTTCCATCGACTACTTTCACGGGCAAGTACGTGGCCAGTGAGATCAAGCTCATGCAGACGCTGCATAATAATGATCTTTACGCCCTTTGCCGGATTATTGATGCGGCTGCGAAACGTAGTATCAAAACGCAGGTTGACCGCTTCCCTTTCCACCTGGCTGATGGCCTGCTCCGGATTCAACGGGTCATCAAAGATCAAGACATCACCGCCCATTCCCGTGGCAGTGGCCTGCATGCCGGTGGAGAACATGACGCCACGCGAAGAATTTCCATAGTGGCTTTTGACGTTCTGGTCATGCGACAGCGTGAAGACGGTGGCCCACTCTTTCTGGTACCACTCTGACTCAATAATGCTGCGGCGGAAAATGCTGTGCTGTGTGCTGAGCTTCTCAGAGTACGAAACGAACATAAAACGGCGCGCTGGCTTGGTGGTCCAAACCCATATGGGAAAGAAGACCGAGATCAACAGGCTCTTCATGGTCCGCGGAGGAACGTTGAAGATGATGCCTTCGTGATCGCCACAAACGTTCTTGAATTTCTCGTTCCTGATCAATGTGAGGTATTCACAGATGAGATCAAGATGCCAGTTCCAGACGAGTGGACTGACAGGTTCAAGGATTTTCCAGGCGCGTTTAACAAACTGTTTGAGCGTGAGCTTTAGGAGTTTGATTTTCTTTGCAGATGCGGGCGCGCTGGCCGTCTTGTCGTCATGTGGCTTGGTTGAGGCCGACATTTTGCGGCGTTTCACAATCTGGCGTTTGCCTGTTTCAGCCATTGGTTTTTATGCCTCAATCTTTACGGAATACATTTGCCGATGTTTGAATGCTTCACCCGGCATGTCAGCTTCATCTTCAATTTCCAAATCAGCTAAGGTTTCATCGTCGATAGAGGTAATGGTTGCCAGATTCTTCCGCCATCCAACGTAAAGCGCAGCCTTGACGCGGTCTGAGCCCGCCGCATACTCCCAAATGGCGATGCCATTGATGTTGCAGCTGGTATCACGCAAATAAGTAATCTTGGCGAAGGTGAGCTGCAAGGCATTGTTCTGATGAATGAACTGAGCCATTCCGTCACTGACGAGCCTGATGGCAGAGCGGACGCGCACGGTAAAAGCGGGCGGCGCGGGATAAGCACGCTCACAGGCTACGGTCTTACCCTGGAGGCAATCCCTGCAGGGATCCGAAAGGCAGTAAGCGTGAATGGCACATGTGTGGCACGGATCCCCCAGAATGCAGGGAGAAAACAAAGTCGGCTGGTGCATTCGATATACGGGTACAAGAAGCTGCGACACTGGATATTTCCCCTTGCAAGCGTTGAGAAAACTTGCTGGCCTTGGTTGGTGCGACGACAGCTGGCAGGTTGGCCTCTGTTGCCGAAAAGTTGCGCGGCAGTCGCACGGGAATAATTGCGCTACGCTCGATTTACGAGCTATTGGGTTCACCCATCGAACCGCGGGTCCCACCGCGTTGGCTCAATGATGTGAAGCTGATGGAACGGAAGGCTTCTTGTTGTGAGTCCGGAGCCGAGCAGGACGAAGGTACACTTGCGGCTGCATTCCGGACATGCGATGACTGCTTCCGCTGGAAGTTGTGTGAGTGCCTGGCGGACAGCGCCACAACGTGAGCATTTGAAAGCAATATAGATACACGGACGCAATGCGTGCCGGCCAGGTGAAGACGGTTGAGAAGAAGATTGACTGAGATCATCCGATATTGCAGGGCGCCGCAATGAAGGTGATGACGGTCCATGGCAGAATTCCATTTTGTTCTTTTCTTCTGCGGCTGAAACGATTTGTGCTTGGTTGAGCTGTGTTGTCATAAGGCCTGCTTGGCGAGATATCTTTCAAAAAGTTTTTGGGCGCATGCCTGACCGCATGCAGGTTCATCGATCGGTCGCAGATCACTGGTGGCCGAGTACGGACGACAAGTAAAGCGCTGCTCAACAGAGATGACGAACCAGTGGTTGGCCTCCCGACGGACGTTGGTGCAGCCCAGCGCGGCGCATTTCACGGTTGTAACCAGATGAGGGTTGCTCGGCTTGGTCATAGCGACATCTCCGGGAGGCCGGATTGCCAGAGCAACTTCATCAATCCCGCAGACGATGAGAGGCCTACGCGAACTGCGCGCATCAAAAAGACGAACAGTGAGGTGGACGGAGTTAGATTGCACTGTTGCAAGAATCGGGACGATGGCAGATTGCGAGCCGGAGCCAAGATGAAATTAGCGTGAGGCTGACAAGCAGGCTGATAACCGCAGACGTATTGCGTGCGATCGAGAGCAGAGATGAATCTGCATTTCCTGATGAGAAAGCCAGCGCGTGCGGATTTTTCTTTGGCCCCACGATTCAGTTCCGCAGCGGTATCGGAATCGGTCCAGTGACCGTCGGCGCGATGGTCGTCGAGACATTGGCCGCAATACCAGTTGTTACAGTCAAGACATTGGTAAAGATGGTTGCCGCAGAAATCCTGATCGCAAACAGGACACGAAGCAGACGAGTAAGTGCTGCAAACCAGACACACACCGTTGTCTGGAAGAGAGTTGGTTGAGTGCAAAGAATCATGAGGCGAGCCCGCGGATAATGAGAGATATGTCTTTAGGGCTTCGCGCAACTGCCGCGGCCTTTGCATATCTTGGCCTGAAGCGGATGGAGCGTTAAGCCCATGCCCCGAGGTGACGGCGTGCGGTAGCGGTTGTTTGGCTTTCGGGCAAGGCGGCTGAGGCAGGTGTCCCAGAACGCTTTTTTGCCGGCTTGGCTGAGAGGTTGAACATATTGATTGCAATAAAACCGAGTCAAAGAGCAATGCAATCATCGCTTTTGAGAGCCGAAAGCAAGATCCGAAATTGGGTGCGGCTGAATTTTGTAACCTTCTGCTTAGAAGGCAGAGGGACGTAATATGTCGGCTGAGGGAGAGGTCGTCAGTTAAAGGTCACCCGTCCCGTATGTGCATAAATATATTAACTATATTCAGGGCAGCGATGCCTGGCGAAAGAAGTCTTAGGCCGCATTCATCTGGGCGGCAACAGCACTGTAGTCATGATCCAGAACGGGAAAGGCGACGAAGTGTAATGTAATCTGTCCTGTCGGTGTTCAGGACATCGACTGTTCTTTGCGCCAGCATACAGAACTCATCGGGGGGTCACCAATTACTCATCGGGGGCACCAAGAACTCATCGTGGTCACCAAGAACTCATCGTGGTCACCAATATAAGTGGACGTAGAATTTTACGGGGGGCTTTCTGCAGGAGAACGTCGAAGTCTGGAGTGTCGAAGTCTGGAGTGTCGAAGCCTGGAGTGTCGAAGTCTGGGGTGTCGAAGTCTGAGGTGTCGAAGTCTGGAGTTATGATGGCAGCGAATACTCCTTGTGCGGCAAAGTTTTTGTGAGTCCGGCAGAACGGCATTAAAACGGTATAGCCGCTGGCCGAGATCCCAATTGGCCGAGACCCCAAATAGATAAATACTGCGCGGATTGATCTGTCACTCTGCGTGCGCCATCTCCATGATCCATGGAATAGAGATGGGCACTATATTGATTTCAAAGTCCACTCCGTCAGGCACGCTGGGAGCCACAGGGATGATGCCATTTTTGTCCGGCAAAATTGCGCCAGTCGGTCAGAAAATCCCGGCCGTTTCCGCCAGCCCCATGCACCAGCGAAATAGCAGGGAGCACATGCCATCACAAGAAGTATATCCGCGCCATCATAAGAGCACATGTGCAACCATAACCTGAAGCAAGAAATATCCAGAAAGGATAGTCTGATGGAACTGGACGGAATGTTCCATAAGGCCGCAGTGGAAGGATTCGGAGTAGGAGCAGGAGTAGCTGAGTAGAAGTGGTACTATTTTTCCGGAACAACCGTTGAGCGCCAACGTAAATAAAAACGCCAGGGCATCAACACGGTTGCTTTGCGATCTAACATAAAGACCGCCTTCATACGTCTCTAGTCCTTTCCGGGGCAACCGGGTCTTTTTATGCCTTAGCATGGTTTGAGCAGTTGATTTTTGTGCCTAACCGTCAGCTAGGCTTTTACAATCGAGACAGCAACTCACGGAGCAGCCATGACCAAAGACGAGATCCTTAAAAAACACAAGCAGTATCTCTTCCCGTCCGTCTTCACGTATTACTCTGATCCGCTGGTGACAGACCGCGCCAGCATGCAGCACCTGTGGGACGTGGAGGGAAACAAGTATCTGGATTTCTTTGGCGGGATTGTGACCATCTCCGTGGGGCATGCCAACCCGCGCGTGACCAGCAAAATTAAGGAGCAGGTGGACCGGCTGCAGCATGCGTCGGCGGTGTTCCCGAATGAAGCGGTGGTGGCGCTGGCGGAAAAAATTGCGCAGATCACTCCGGGCGAAATCAGCCAGAGTTTTTTTACCAACAGCGGCACTGAAGCCAATGAGTTTGCCGTGCAGCTGGCGCGCATGTTTACCGGACGCTTTGAAATTGTCGCGCTACGGCAAGGTTATAGCGGGCGCTCGCAGTTGGCGCAGTCGATGACAGCGCACAACACCTGGCGAAAATCTCTGCCGGTGCCGACGCCGGGCGTGGTGCATGCGATGAATGCGTATTGCTATCGCTGCCCGCTGGGCAAGACTTATCCCAGCTGTGAGGTGGCTTGCGCAAAAGATGTTGAAGCGGTGATTCAGACTTCCACCTCCGGGCAGATTGCGGCGTTTTTTGCCGAGCCTATTCAGGGCGTGGGCGGATTCATTACGCCGCCGAAAGAATATTTCAAAATCGTTTTCAAGATTGTGAAAGATTATGGCGGGTTGTTTATCTCCGATGAAGTGCAGACCGGCTGGGGACGCACCGGCAAACGCTGGTTTGGAATTGAGCAATGGGAAGTTACGCCGGACATTATTACTGCCGCCAAGGGCCTGGCAAACGGCGCGCCGGTGGGATTGACGGCGACTCGTCCGGAGATTGCCGCCAGTTTTAAAGGACTGCATATTTCGACCTTCGGCGGGAATCCTGTGACGTCAGTGGCGGCCAAAGCCACGATTGAAGTGATCGAAGAAGATCGGCTGATGGACAATGCTGATACAGTTGGCCGCTACTTTCGCGATGGGCTTGAGGCGTTGAAAGAAAAACACGAACTCATTGGCGATGTACGCGGCATGGGATTGTTGCAGGCGATTGAGCTGGTAAAAAATCGCACAACCAAAGAGCCAGCGCCGGAGGCGACAAACCAGTTCATGGAGCATTGCCGCAAAGGTGGTTTGATCGTGGGCAAAGGCGGCTTGTTCGGAAACGTGATTCGTACGTCACCACCGCTGAATATTTCCAAAGGCGACGTGGACGAAGCTATCCGAATTATGGACCAGGCCTTTACGGCCATGTCACCGCAGATGGTGGGAGCGGCAAGCAGAAGCTAAGAAGATCGGGTGACCGCGCGTGATCGGGAGATCAGGTGAGCTGAAGTGCCAAAATTGTCAAAGATCGCCGTAATCGCGCGGAATCGCACGTCATCGCCGAGATCGGGAAACAAAGACTTTCCTCTGATAAACACAGATGATACTGATCGGAGCAGAAGTAAA